>JANOCN010000365.1:0-7798 GCA_031412185.1 Betaproteobacteria bacterium
GCGGTAATGCCTTTGCCGATCAGCGCCGGAGTGTTGGGCATGGCGCGCACCACACGTTCACTGGCCAGCCAGCGGGAAATGCTGTCGCTGGGAATGCCGGCTGCCACGCTCAAGTGCAGCGCGGCGCGGGTGTGGTAGCGGGTTTGCCGCGCGGCTTCCTTGAAGGTCTGGGGTTTCACCGCCCAGACAACAATTCCAGCGGCCTCCAGATTCGGCCCAGCAGACTCCTGCGCCAGCACGCCAAAGTGGCCCTTGAGTTTGTCGCGCGCCTCGGCAAAAGGCTCCACCACGGAAATGTTGTCGCGCGGGTAACCCTGTTCGATCATGCCGTTGATGATGGCGCTGGCCATGTTGCCGCCGCCGATGAATGCAATCTGACCGCTCATGGTTTCCCCTCGCTTTTATCTGCAGAAGTCTAGCCCGAATGCTGGTATCTTCGCGGCCTATGCAGTTCATTCTTGCGCTCGATCAGGGCACCACCAGTTCGCGCGCGATCGTTTTTGACCGTGCCGGTCAGGTAGCGGCCGTGGCGCAACAGGAATTCCGACAGATATTTCCGCACCCCGGCTGGGTAGAACACGACGCAAGCGAGATCTGGCGCTCGCAATACGCGGTAGCGCTGGACGTGCTCAAGAAAGCCGGCCTGCAGGCGGGCAATATTGACGCTGTAGCTATTACGAACCAGCGCGAAACCACGGTGTTGTGGGACCGCAAGACCGGTGAGCCGGTGGCCCATGCGATTGTCTGGCAAGACCGGCGCACTGCGGGTCAGTGCGATGCCTTGCGTGCACAGGGGCGCGCAGCCATGATCCAGAAGAAGACCGGGCTGGTGCTGGACGCCTACTTCTCGGCCACCAAGCTGCAGTGGCTGCTCGACCATGTGCCGGGTGCACGTGTTCGCGCCGAGCAGGGCGAGCTGGCGTTTGGCACCATCGATAGCTGGCTGATCTGGAAACTGACGGGTGGGCAGCTCCATGTCACAGACGCCAGCAATGCTTCGCGCACGATGTTGTTCAACATCCATACCCTGCAGTGGGACGCGCAGTTGCTGGCACTGTTCGATATTCCGCCCTCGGTATTGCCACAGGTGGTGCCGAGCAGTGGTGTCTTCGGGCTTACCAACGTGGCATTGTTTGGCAAGGCGCTCAAGTTGGCTGGTGTGGCGGGCGACCAGCAGGCGGCGACTTTCGGGCAGGCCTGCTTTTCGCCCGGGATGGCCAAGAACACCTATGGCACGGGTTGTTTCATGCTGATGAACACCGGCAAGGCTGCAGTAGCCAGCCGCCACAAGCTGCTGTCCACAGTGGCCTGGGTGGGTCCGGGGGAGAAAGTGGAGTCGGCCAATGCCTGTTATGCGCTGGAGGGGTCGGTGTTTGTAGCCGGCGCGGCCGTGCAGTGGCTGCGCGATGGCCTGGGGATCATCAAGACTGCTGAAGAAGTGCAGGCACTGGCAGAACGCGTGTCCGATACGCAGGACGTGTACCTGGTGCCGGCCTTCGCCGGACTGGGTACCCCCGATTGGGACGGCCATGCACGTGGTGCGCTGGTGGGTATCACGCGCGGTACCAGTAGCGCCCATATTGCGCGGGCAGCGCTGGAGTCGATTGCTCTGCAGACGGCGGACGTATTCGGTGCCATGGCCAATGACTCCGGCATTGCGTTGCGTGAATTGCGCGTCGATGGCGGGGCCAGCCGCAACAACTTGCTGATGCAGATGCAGGCCGACTTTCTGGGGGTGCCGGTGGTGCGTCCGCGCGTTACGGAGACTACCGCACTGGGGGCGGCGTATCTGGCCGGACTGGCCACCGGGTTTTGGTCCGGCGTGGACGAAATCGCGACCCAGTGGGCCGTAGACCGCTGCTTCGAGCCCGCCATGGGTGCTTCGGCACGGGCCCACAAGCGTGCACGCTGGCGTCAGGCGGTGCAGCGGGCCAAGGGGTGGGCAGTCCAATAACACCTCCGCCCACCGGGCGAAAATCACTTTTTGAACGTCACCCCGCGACTCAATTGACCACACCATCCGAACCCGGCGCGCTGCCAACCCGCCGCGCTGACTTGATGGCCCGGCTGACCCGGCCGCACACCTACGACGTGGCGATCGTCGGTGGTGGTGCCACCGGCCTGGGCGTGGCGCTTGACGCGGCGGCGCGCGGCTTTGGTGTGGTGCTGGTGGAGTCGCACGACTTTGCCAAAGGTACGTCCTCACGCGCCACCAAGCTGGTCCATGGCGGGGTGCGGTACCTGGCGCAAGGCAATATCGCACTGGTACGCGAGGCGTTGCATGAACGCACCACCCTTTTGAACAACGCGCCGCATCTGGCGCAGCCGCTGGCATTTGTGATGCCGTCCTACCACTGGTGGGAGACGCCGTTTTACGGCATGGGCCTCACGCTGTACGACCTGTTGGCTGGCAAGGCGGGGCTTGGCAGGACCGAGTCCCTGAACCGCAGAGAAACCCTCAGCCTGTTGCCCAATGCCCAGCCCGAGGGCCTGCGTGGCGGCGTGAAGTACTGGGATGGCCAGTTCAACGATGCCCGGCTGGCGCTGGCGCTGGCCCGTACTGCGGCGCAGCATGGGGCCTTGCTGGTAAATTACTGCAGCGCCAAAGGACTGGTGCACGAACAGGGCAAGGTCGTGGGCCTGCAATGTGTAGACCGGGAAACCGGCGCCGATATCACCCTGCGAGCCCGTTGTGTGATCAATGCCACCGGTGTGTGGGTAGACGCTTTGCGACAGCAAGACGGCGACGCCAATCGCGGTGATGGCCGCAGGCCAACCAGACCCATGGTGGCCCCGAGCCAAGGCGTACATATGGTGGTGGACCGCGAGTTCTTGCCCGGCGATACCGGGCTCATGGTTCCCAAGACTGCGGACGGACGGGTGTTGTTTGCCGTGCCGTGGCTGGGCAAAGTCATTCTCGGCACCACCGACACCCCGCGCAACGACCTGGTGCGCGAGCCGCAGCCATTCAAAGAAGAGGTCGATTTCATTTTGAGCGAGGCCGGGCGCTATCTGAAGCGGGCACCCCAGCGTGCGGACGTGCGCAGCGTATGGGTCGGGTTGCGCCCGCTGGTCAAGCCGCAGGACGACGACGGGGATAACACCAAGGGCCTGAGCCGTGAACATACGGTGCTGGTGAGCCGCAGTGGCCTGATCACCGTGACCGGCGGCAAATGGACCACCTACCGCGCCATGGCCGAAGACGTGCTCGAGAAGTGTTTTGGCAAGTCCCTGCTGGAAAGGCGTGCTGCAGGAGTGACTACTCACATGAAGCTGGTGGGCGCAGGACACACCATGGAGGCCCAGCAGTCCATCAGCCACCCGCCCGGCCTGCACAGTTACGGTAGTGAGCAGCTGCAGGTGCTGCAGATGCCGGGTGTGAAATCGGAGTTGGCACCCGGTTTGACCGAAGCCATGGTCCGGTTTGCGGTGCGCTTCGAATACGCCCGGTGTGTGGAGGATGTGCTGGCGCGGCGCTCGCGCCTGCTGTTCCTGGACGCGAAGCTGGCGCGCTCAATTGGTCCCAAAGTGGCCGACATCGTGCGACAGGAGACCGGCCTTGACCCCCAGATCGAAGCCTTTTCGGCGCTGGCAGAAGAATATTTGCGCTTGCCGACCTAGCGTCTGTTGACCCGGCACCGGAATCTACTGCATAATCGCGGGCTTCGCTTCGTAGAGAAGCGCGTTAGTTTCTGCCCAAGCTAAAGCAGTGTGAGTGGTTCATGCTGCCGAAGACGGGCCCAAGACTGACCTGTGTGGCGGTTGTCGAATGGTCGGCGCCTGGCACAAAGGTGCAAGTTGGGAATATTGAAATGATCCAGACTGAATCCCGATTGGAAGTTGCCGACAATACCGGCGCGAAATCCGTCCTGTGCATCAAGGTGCTGGGCGGGTCGAAGCGTCGATATGCGAGTGTCGGTGACGTTATCAAGGTGAGCATCAAGGAATGCGCACCGCGTGGTCGCGTCAAAAAAGGCGAGATCTACAGTGCCGTGGTGGTGCGTACCGCCAAGGGCATTCGTCGCGGTGATGGCTCACTCGTCAAATTCGACAGCAATGCGGCGGTTCTGCTCAACGCCAAGCTGGAGCCAATCGGCACCCGCATCTTCGGGCCGGTGACGCGTGAACTGCGCACCGAGAAGTTCATGAAGATCGTATCTCTCGCCCCAGAAGTACTGTAAGGACAGACCATGAACAAAATTCGCAAAGGCGACGAAGTCATCGTGCTCACCGGGCGCGACAAAGGCAAACGTGGCAAGGTGTCGTTGCGCAAGGACGATTCCTATGTGATGGTGGACGGCATCAACATGGTAAAGAAGCACGCCAAGCCGAATCCGCTCAAAGGCGTCGTTGGCGGCATTGTTGAAAAAAACATGCCCATCCATCAGTCCAACGTGGCAATTTTCAATGCTGTATCGGGCAAGGCGGACCGGGTCGGTATCAAGCTGCTCGCAGACGGCAAACGCGTGCGCATTTTCAAATCCAGTGGCGAAGAAATCAAGGTGGCATGAACATGGCGCGTCTCCAGCAACACTATCGTGAAAAGGTCGCTCCTGAGTTGATGGCCAAGTTCGGCTACAAGTCCGTGATGCAGGTTCCCCGCCTGACAAAAATCACCCTGAACATGGGAGTCAGTGAGGCGGTGGCGGACAAGAAGGTGATGGACAACGCGGTCGCCGACCTGACCAAGATTGCCGGGCAAAAGCCGGTCGTCACCAAGTCCAAAAAAGCCATTGCCGGCTTCAAAATCCGCGAAAACCAGGCCATCGGTTGCATGGTCACGTTGCGCGGCGTGTTTATGTTCGAGTTCTTGGACCGTTTTGTTACCGTGGCGTTGCCGCGGGTACGGGACTTCCGGGGCATCTCCGGGCGCGCCTTTGATGGCCGCGGAAACTACAACATCGGCGTGAAAGAGCAGATTATTTTCCCTGAAATTGAATACGACAAGGTGGACGCCTTGCGTGGCCTCAATATCAGTATCACCACAACGGCCAAGACCGACGAAGAGTGCAAGGCACTGCTCACCGGCTTCCGTTTTCCGTTCAAGAACTGAGGTGACCCTTGGCTAAAATGGCTTTGATCGAGCGCGAACTCAAACGCGACAAACTGGTTGCCAAGTACGCGAAAAAACACGCGGAACTCAAGGGCATTGCCAATGACGCGAAACGCAGCGACGACGAGCGTGCCGTTGCGCGCCTTGGCTTGCAGAAACTTCCGCGCAATGCCAATCCCACGCGCCAGCGCAACCGTTGTTCCATCACCGGTCGCCCACGCGGCACGTTCCAGCACTTCGGTCTGGCGCGGGCCAAGATCCGCGAGATGGCCATGGCCGGAGAAATTCCGGGCATCGTCAAGGCCAGCTGGTAAGCGACAGGAGATACAGACATGAGCATGAGTGATCCCATTGCGGACTTGCTGACGCGCATCCGCAATGCGCAAATGGTGGCCAAGACGTCGGTCTCGGTACCGTCTTCCAAGGTCAAAGTTGCGATTGCGCAAGTGTTGAAGGACGAGGGCTACATCGAAGGCTTCACGGTGAAAACCGAGGCCGGGAAAGTAGAGTTGGAAATCGCCCTGAAATACTACGCTGGTCGACCTGTGATCGAGCGCATCGAGCGGGTCAGCCGCCCGGGCCTGCGCGTATACCGCGGCAGCGGCGCCATTCCCCAAGTCCAGAACGGCCTGGGTGTGGCGATCATTACCACCCCCAGTGGCGTCATGACCGACCGCAAGGCGCGTGCCAGCGGTGTGGGTGGTGAAGTGCTGTGCTACGTCGCTTGACCCCCGTCGCGTGACACCCTGGAGAAACTGAATATGTCCCGAATAGGAAAAATGCCCGTCGCGGTGCCCGCCGGTGTCGATGTGTCGGTCAAGGACGACCAGATCAGTGTCAAAGGTGCGGGCGGCTCATTGCAGCTCGCCCGTAACGCATTGGTCACTGTGACCAGCGACGCTGGCAAGCTGAGTTTTGCGCCTGCCAACGAGTCCCGCGCAGCCAATGCGATGAGTGGAACCATGCGCCAGTTGGTTAACAACATGGTGGTCGGTGTGACCAAGGGTTTCGAGAAGAAGCTGAGTCTGGTAGGGGTTGGCTACAAGGCGCAGGCCCAAGGTGCAAAACTGAATCTGACCGTGGGTTACTCGCACCCGGTCAACAAGGACATGCCTGCGGGCATCACGGTGCAGACGCCCACCCCGACCGAGATCGTGATCAAGGGTGCAGACCGTCAGCGCGTGGGCCAGGTGGCAGCCGAGATTCGCGCGATTCGTCCGCCGGAGCCCTACAAAGGTAAGGGTATCCGTTATTCGGACGAAAAGATAACGATCAAAGAAACCAAGAAGAAGTAGGGCAGCACCATGTTGACCAAGAAAGAACAGCGCCTTCGCCGGTCCCGCCAGACCCGCATCCGTATTGCAACCCAGGGTGTTGCTCGGCTGACGGTGAACCGTACCAACCTGCACATTTACGCGAGTGTCATCTCCGGCGATGGTGCCAGGGTGCTGGCGAGCGCATCCACGGCCGAGGCCGAGGTACGCACGGCGCTCGGTGGTGCGGGAAAGGGCGGCAACACCGCTGCGGCGCAGGTAATTGGCAAGCGGCTGGCCGAAAAGGCCAAGGCCGCCGGCGTCGAGAAGGTCGCATTTGACCGCTCGGGTTTTGCATTCCATGGCCGTGTCAAGGCGCTGGCAGAAGCCGCGCGTGAAGCAGGCTTGCAGTTCTAGGCAGATCGGAAACAACTATGGCTAAAGTTCAAGCGAAGATGCAGGGTAAGGCCGAGGGTCCTGAAGACGGCCTGCGCGAAAAAATGATCGCGATCAACCGGGTGACCAAGGTTGTCAAGGGTGGTCGTATCCTAGGTTTTGCAGCGCTGACCGTGGTCGGGGACGGCGATGGCCGTATCGGTATGGGTAAAGGCAAATCCAAGGAAGTGCCCGCTGCAGTGCAAAAAGCGATGGAAGAGGCGCGCCGGAACATGATCAAGGTGTCGCTCAAGAACGGCTCCATCCACCACAAGGTCATGGGCCACCACGGGGCAGCCAACGTGATGATGGCACCCGCACCCAAAGGCACCGGCATCATTGCGGGCGGCCCGATGCGCGCCGTTTTTGAGGTGGTCGGCATCACTGACATCGTTGCCAAGAGCCACGGTTCGACCAACCCCTACAACATGGTGCGTGCCACGCTCGACGCTCTGTCTGTTTCCACGACACCGGCACAAGTGGCTGCCAAACGTGGGAAGACGGTTGAAGAGTTGTTCGTGTAATCAGGAGCCGGACTATGACGACACAAGCAACAGTAAAAGTGCAATTGGTGCGTAGCCCGATTGGCTGCAAGGAATCCCACCGCGCTACCGTCCGTGGCCTTGGTTTGCGCAAAATCCGCAGCACCAGTGAGCTGGTCGATACGCCGGAAGTGCGCGGGATGATCAACAAGATCAGTTACCTGGTCAAAGTATTGTGAATCGCGGGGCAGAGCGTTGCCGCAAAGCGATGCACGCTGTCTCCAACTGACGAGAGAAAATAATGGAACTCAATGACATGAAACCGGCTGATGGCGCGAAGCATGCCAAGCGCCGTGTCGGTCGTGGAATCGGTTCAGGCCTGGGCAAAACTGCCGGGCGCGGCCACAAGGGGCAGAAGTCCCGTGCCGGTGGGTACCACAAGGTCGGCTTCGAGGGCGGTCAAATGCCATTGCAACGGCGCTTGCCAAAACGTGGCTTCAAGTCGCAGTTGCTCAAATTCAATGGCGAGATCACACTGGCCGCGCTGGAGAAGCTGGGCGCTGCTGACGTTGATT
>JANOCN010000366.1:0-11015 GCA_031412185.1 Betaproteobacteria bacterium
GTGCTGGGCAACGGCGAAATCCGGACCTGAGCCTGGCCCATCCGCGTCGGCTGTTCCTGGTTGCCTACGCCCTGGCCACCTTATTGCGCAATTGACCCAGTTCACCCGAGCCCTACACGCTGCCGATGCCACCCATAACCGACCCGCTTTCGCCTGTGCCAAGGCTGGTGACAGGGTCTACGCTCGGGCACGTGATCCGCATGACGGCAGCCGGAGCCACCGGGCTGATTTCGGTATTCGCGGTCGAGGCGCTGAGCCTGTTCTACATCGGGTTGCTGGGCCAGCATGAACTGACCGCGGCCCTCGGTTACGCCGGCACGCTGCTATTTTTTGCGACCTCGGTCGCCATTGGCCTGTCGATTGCCGCCAGCGCCCTGACCTCGCGTGCGCTCGGGCGCGGCCAGCGGGCCCTGGCCTGCGAGATTGCCGGTGCGTCGCTGCTTCTGGTGGTAGTGGTGATGTCGCTGCTGGCGGCTCTCGCTTATCCGCTGCTGGAACCGCTGGTGCGATTGCTCGGTGCCCGCGGCCACACCGCCGAGCTGACACTGCGGGTGATGCAGATTGTGCTGCCCTCGTGGCCGCTGCTGGGCGCGGGCATGTGCCTGTCGGGGCTGCTGCGCGCGGTAGGCGACGCACGGCGCTCCATGTTTGTGACGCTCGGTGCAGCAGCCGCAACCCTGGTGTTCGATCCGCTGCTGATTTTTGGTTTCGGCTTGGGCCTGGACGGGGCGGCACTCTCGACCGTGCTGGCGCGGCTGATGATGGTGCTGGTAGGTGGCTACGGGTTGTTGCGCGTGCATGGCCTGTTTACCCGCCCGCGTCTGGCGTTTGTGCTGCAGGAGTTCAGGCCTTTCATGGCCATCGGTCTGCCGGCCGTGTTGACCCAGGTGGCGACACCGGTAGGCAATGCCTACGTTACCGGCACCATCTCGGCATTTGGTGACGATGCCGTGGCCGGCTGGGCGGTCATCCAGCGCATCATCCCGGTCGCGTTTGGTTTGCTGTTTGCGCTCTCGGGTGCCATCGGGCCGATCATCGGGCAAAACTACGGCGCCATGCGGTTTGACCGGGTTCAGTCCACCATGCGCGACAGCCTCAAGGTAACACTGGTCTATGTAAGTGTGGTGTGGGTCTTGCTGGCAGTCAGCGGCCCACTCATCGCCGACCTGTTCCGGGCCGAGCAGCAAGCGCATGAGCTGATCGTTTTCTTCTGCGTTTTCGTAGCCGGAAGCTTTCTGTTCAACGGCGCGCTGTTTGTCGCCAACGCAGCTTTCAACAACCTGGGTTACGCGTTCTATTCCACCGCACTGAATTGGGGCCGCTCCACGCTCGGTGTGATCCCGTTTGTGTGGCTGGGGCAACACTGGTACGGTGCCAAAGGTGCGCTGGCAGGTTATGGCCTCGGAGTTGTGGTGTTTGGCGTGGTGGGCTGTGTCCTGTGTTTTCGCGTGGTGGGGAAGATGCGGGTCCGTGCTGGCCCTGCAACGGAATCGATCTGACTGGGCAGCCAGCACGCCATCGTTTGTACTGGATCGGGTCGGCGAGGATGGTGAACGCGCCGTCTTCTGACCCTCGCACATCAACCATGCGCGCGGCCGACGATGCTGGGTGGATGGGGCAGTGAGGTTAAAGAAGGAGGCCGAAGGCCGGGTGACACGAACGAAGGCATTCGCCCGGCATCGTCGGCTTGTAGAAGTGCAAGCGCGTGACACTGCCTCGGCTCTTGCCTCTGCCTCCAGCAATGCCTGGAATGATCCTCAGTTCGCGGCAGCAGATCGCTACCGGGCAATCAATCCCTGCCGGCCTTGATTACTGCGTGTGCGATGGTCTGCGGGTCGGTGAACCATATCTCATGGCTTCCCTGGCATTCGACCAGACGGAACAAACCAAGACGCTCCGACAACCGGGGGTGCCACGGCAAACCATGCGGCAGTGCCGTGTCTTGCTGACAGTTGACGTACGACTTGGCAATTTGCAGCGCGGCCAGGGGCTGTGAGAGTGTTATCTTGTCGGTGAATGTCTTGTAGGGTTGCAGATTTAGCCGTCCGAAGGCTGAAGTGGCCAGCGCCAGATCGGCGTCGTTGATGAACGCTTCGCGCCAGATCGGGAACGGCAGCATCACCGCGCCGTTCTGGTCACCCGCCACAGCGTCAAACAACTGCACGTAATGAGGCGGCACCATGTCGTTGAGCGATTCGCCGGGCAGCGGCACAAACGCATTCACATACACCAGCCGGCGGATACGTTCTGGCATCAGGTCGACCACGCGCGAGATCACCATACCGCCGTAGCTGTGTCCTACCAGGCGTATGTCGTGCAGATCCTGCGTGCGCAGATAGTCACACAGAGAATTCGCGGCGTCTTCCAGACCGGTGGCGCTACGGTCGTCACCGGGCCGGTTACCCGCCAGGGTAGGACAAAAAACGGTGTGGCCCTGTTGGCGGATGTATTCTGCAGCCGGCTCGATTTCCGCACCGGTGTGCCACGCGCCGTGGACCAAAACGTAGGTATCGCTCATTTTTGTCTCCTGAAAGTTGGGATAGGCAAAGCGCCCGGAACGTGTGATGACGCCACAGCGCCTCAAATCGGGTAGATGATGGAGTTGGGGATCATCTCGCTGTCGTAGACACACACACGCGACGCGAATTTGAGGCCCTCTGCAGTGCGCACAATGCTGTCCAGCGTACGACCCACGTTGAACACGGTGGTGAGCTCCGAGAGTTTGGTGCGGAACACCGCGTAGTTGGCCTCGCATTCAAACCGGTCAGCCTGCACCCGCAGCAGATGTGGCACACCAACGACATGGCGTTGGTAATACGGGTCGTGGAACAGGGTTTCGCGCACGGCGTAGGCGCGGTCCTTGAGCATGCCTTTGCTTTCGAACGACAGTGTCGCCAGCGGCAGGCCGCGTTCATGGTTCTCGCGCGGCACCAGGCGGTAGATGCAGTCGTCGGTGAAGAACTCGCACCAACCCTCGAAGTCGCCTGCGTCCAGCGTGCTGGCGTACTGCGCGTACAACTGGTTCAGCGCCAGGTAGTCCGGGAACGCGATCTCACAACTCACGCTTCAGCCTCCATGACTTGGCGCCAATACCGGTACATGCCACGGATCAGGGTCTCGGTGACCATGTGGTCGGCATCACCCACCCCGCGGCCGCCCAGCTCCACCAGCGCGCGGTGCATGGGTTTGCTCTCAAAGCCGGACTGCGAGAACTCGATGACCTCACCGTCGTCGGCCGACACGAAACCAGCCGGTCCGAACAGGTTCGCCTGGCGTAGCCGCCGGCGCGTCATCTCTCCGCTGTCGTCCTCAAAGCCAAAATGTGTCCACTCGAAGTTGAAGTGACCGAACCCGTCGGGCTGGATGTGGCGCGTGGAGACACTGTTGACCTGCTGCTGCAGGATCACGCTGGGGAAGAGCGTGGTCATCACCGCTGTAGGGCCGCCCCACCAGTCCTCCGGCACGATGTCCAAAAAACGCGCGTCGTGCAGTTGCATGCCTTCCTTGAAACTCGACACTTGCGTCACCTGAGCTGCTTTGCCTGCCTGCCCACGGGTGGACACCATGGCCGCATGCCGGTGGTGCCGGTCCATGCGCAGCTCTGACTTGTTGTCGGCGCGCCAAAGGCCGAAGGTTACAAACCAACTGTGCAGCAGGCCGGGGTGGTACGGGTCCTTGATGTTCTCCTGCATCAGTTTCCAATTGCCAGGAATACGCTGCCGGTTGTACCCGAGTATCTTGAGTTTGCGTCCGTTGAACAGGCGGTCGAAGTAGCCCAGGATCACCGGGCCCATGAAGTCTTCCAGCGACTCCACACCGTGGTCAAACGACGCGAAAACAACGCCACCCCGGCAAGCGACCTTGAGTTTGGTCAGGCCGTGTTGGGCAGTGTCAAAGTCTGCCGGCATACCGCCGTGCACCTTGCCGTCCTGGCGCACGCCGCGCCGAAACGGCACGCCTTGCAGGTCGCCCTGCAGTGTGTAGCTCCACTGGTGGTACGGGCAGGTGAACTCCTTGCGGTTGCCATGGCGCTCGCGGCAAAACTGCATGCCCCGGTGCGCGCACAGGTTCTCCACCACCTGCACCTCACCCTGCTTGTCGCGCACCAGAATTACCGATCGTTCGCCCACCACGGTGCGTTTGAAATCCCCCGGCGCGGGAATCTCGGCCTCCAGCCCCACATAACTCCAGTGGGCACGGTAAAAGAACCGCTCCAGCTCGCGTTGGTGCAATTGGGCGCTGGTGTAGACGCCAAACGGCACGCGGCTGGTGCCTTCTGTCTCCCAGACGATCGGGGTTGTGGCGGTGGTCATGAAGGCTGCATGGACAGGCTGTTAACGAGGCATCATGCGACACCTTCCAACATCAGCCAATAGAATGCGCTGAATATTTGACATCATCCGCGTGAATGTGGTAGCTGGCATGCACCTGAAAGACATCGACCTGAATTTGCTGGTGGTATTGCACCAGATGCAGCAGCAGGGCCGGGTGGCGGGTGTCGCCGAGACGCTCGGCTTGAGCCAGCCGGCAGTGAGCAATGCGCTGGCGCGGCTGCGCAAGCTTACCGGTGACCAGCTGTTCGTGCGCACGCCGGCCGGTATGCAGCCTACCCCGCTGGCCCTGCAATTGGCCGGGCCGGTGGCGCAGGCGCTTGGCACGATCCACCAGGCGCTCAACCAGCGCGCGGTTTTCGAGCCGGCCCGCAGTGGCCGCGTTTTCACAATTGGTATGACGGACATTGGGGAAATCTACTTCCTGCCGCGGCTGATGGACAAGCTGGCACAGGTAGCCCCAGCGGTCTCGATCAGCACCGTGCGCAACGCGGCGATCAAACTCAAGGAGGAAATGGAGGCCGGCCACGTGGACCTGGCCATTGGTCTGCTGCCGGAGCTGAAAAGCGGCTTCTATCAGCGCACACTTTTCAAACAGCGCTACGTCTGCTTGTTTCGCGCTGGCCATGCCCTGGACAAACCACGCTTGACCCTGCAGGCGTTTTCGGCCGCCGATCATGTGGTGGTGGTGTCGTCCGGCACCGGGCATGGCCGGGTGGACGAGTTGCTTAAGCGCAGCGGCATCGCGCGCAAGGTGCGTCTTACGGTACCGCATTTCGTTGCGGTGGGCCACATCCTGCGCCATTCCGACATGGTGGCGACCGTGCCGGAGCGCCTCGCGCAAGCGCTGGCGGAGCCATTCGGTTTGGCCTACAGCGCGCACCCGGCAAAAATTCCGCCCATTGCCATAAACGTGTTCTGGCACGCCAAGGTCCACAAAGACCCGGTGAACCAGTGGCTGCGCGCGCTGGTGCTCGAAACGTTTGCGGGCTGACATGCCGGGAGGGCCACCGACATACCGCCTTTTGTACTGGATCATGCCGACGTGGCACTCAGCGTCGTTCGTGTCCTTCCGGCCTCGCGGACCCTACCCGTCTATCGGCTGCCAATGGCCCTGCACCGACGGCGGAAACAGGCCAAAACCGAAGTAGTTGCCGCCACCGTTGGGCGGCTGGTCCCAGCGCCGGTCAATCGCCAAACCGGCGAGGTGGCAATACAGCAATGTGCCCACCGCACCGTGGGAGACGATGGCAACTGCGCGTGTTCGGCGTTCTGCCAGAGCGATCTCCGTCACGGCCCGCACAACACGCGCTTGTGCATCCAGCGCAGTTTCCCAGCCACGCACCGACACAGCAGGATTGGCGAAAAACATATCCGCCACCCGCTCGAACTGGTCTGACGGGAGGAAACCGGTGGCAGACCGGTCGTTTTCACCCAGCGCCTCGATTTCGGTAACCGGCAATGAGAGGTGATCACCAAGGATGCGTGCTCCATCGAGCGCCTTTTGTTCGGTACTGGAATAAACCGCCGAGAGGTCTTTGACCCAGGGCAAGCGCAGACTTTGCTGCATACGCCACCGGCCCAACTCCGAAAGCGGCCAGCGCGGCACCGGCACAACCGGGTTGATCACTACGTTGGGGTGGGTGATGAAATAGAACTGGCTGGCCATCAAACGCTGTTCGTCAAATGTTTGGCCCTATTGACCAGGCTTCGGCATGTATTGATGCAGTGAGCCCGCCCAGGCATCCACTGTCACACCAGTCATTCTTACAAGAGATTCCGGAACTCGACAACCGTTAGACCCGCATCGCGAACGATACCGCCGAGCGTAAAAGCATTGATAAGGTTATGCCGTGGGATGGTGAGGATACGCGTGCCATTCGACATGATGATGTGCTTTCCTTGCCGGGCGACTACAAACCCCGCTTTCTGGAGGGCACGCACAGCATCAAGGTGGTTGACTCCAGGTATCTTTGACAAGTTCAGACCGCCACTTCGACCTCACGAACATCTTCGCCGCGAAGTTGTTCGTCAACTACTGCGATGTAGTCGCGGATGGCGTCCTTTATGTTCTCAAGCGCTTCAACTTCCGTCGAACCTTGCGACCAGCAGCCAGGTAGCCCGGGAACCGAAACGGAAAAACCCTCGTCCGATTTGTGGATGGCAATGCGGTAGCGCATGCGGCCTCCTCAAAAATTCCAGTATATCTTTTGGAGCGGGTAGTCTGGTTGCAAGACCGCGAGAGCAGATCACCCCTTGAACGGATTCGCCGTTGCAAACCACAGCCCGATGCCGGTGGCGATGATGAACGCGCCGTCGATCACCCCCACACCTACGAAGTACTTGGTCTGCAATTGGGGAATCAGCTCCGGCTGGCGCGCCGCACCTTCCAGAAACTTCATGGTGGCCAGGCCGATACCGATACACGAGCCGAAGGCCGGGATACCGATCAACAGGGCAACTGCAAGGGGAAGAGAGTCGTTGGCGGGCATACGCAGGTCCATTTCTGACAATGTTGCGGGGTAGTTGGGAAGTTTTTTTGAAGCTCCTCAGGCAGTTTAGGCCGGGCTGCGGTGCCAGGCGATTACCTCAAACGTCATGGTGCGGGTACATCGGTGGTGTCAACAGCGATGAACCGCTTCCAAGCCATCGCATCGGACGCAAAAAAGTTTGCCGCCCCAATTTCCTGCGCCAGGCCAGTGCGCTCCATCACGTCGAGCACCTGCTGCTTGGCACCGCTGAACACCAGCGTAACGCCTCGTTCACGCAGATGGCCCAGCAGGGACCGCAGCATTTCCACCGCCGACGCGTCGATCATGTTGATGCCGTGCGCGTCGACCAGAATGGTCTTCAGGCGGGGATTGCCGCGCACCAGACTCTGCACCGCTTCTTCGAAGAATGAAGCATTCACGAAAAACAGCGCGGCGTCGAAACGCAGGGCCGCGATGGTCTCAGGCAACGGCGGCAATACGTGGGCGTCGGCGTCACGCAGCGTGCCGTCTTCGTGAAAGCCCAACGGCACAATGCGCGGTGCCATGCGCCGGTACAGGAACGCGCCGAGCGAAAACAGAATTCCCACCAGGATGCCGTTCTGGATATTCGGCGCAAACGCCAACGTAGCGCAGAAGGTCAGCACGGCAGCGATGCCGTCGTCGCGGTTGGCCCGCCAGGCGTTGCGCAGGCTCGCCACGTCGATAAGGTTGACGACTGCCATCAGAATCATGGCCGCCAGCGCCGGTTTGGGCAGGTGATAGAGCAGCGGCGTGAAAAACACCAGCGTCAGCAGCACGAAACCAGCGGCAAAGAGGCCCGAGAAGCCGGTCTGCGCCCGGGAGGCTAAATTCAGTGCCGAGCGCGAGAACGATCCGCTGACCGGCATTGAATTGCAGAATGCAGCCACTACCTTGGCCAGGCCCTGCCCGATCAGTTCCTGGTTCTCGTCCCACCGGGTGCGCGTCTTGACGGCAATCACCTTGCAGCTCGACATGGCCTCCATAAAACTCACCAGCGCAATCACAAATGCTGCCGGCAGCAACACCACGATGGCGTCCCATCCCATGGCAGGCACCGACACGCGGGGCATGCCTGCCGGTATGCTGCCCACCACTTGCCCGCCTTGCTGCGCAAAACCGGTGGCGTAGCTGAGCCAGGTGAGGATGGCCACCATCAGCAGCACGCCCGGCAGGCGCGGCGCGAATCGCTTGAAGACATAAAGCAGCAGCAGCGCCAGCAGGCCTGCCAGCAGTGACTGGATGTGCAGGCTGTCGAAACGCGCCAAGGTATGCACCACGTCGAGCATGAAACTGTCGGATTTGGGGACGGTGATGCCGGTCAATGCAGGCAATTGCGACAGCGCGATCACCAGCGCCGAGGCATTGATAAAACCCATCAGCACCGGGTGCGACAGCAGGTTCAGCAACACCCCCGCACGGGCCAGCCCCAGCCCTACCTGGAACAGGCCCGACAACAGGGCCAGCAGGGTCACATACGAGATAAATTCGGCACCACCGGGTGCGGCAAACTGGCTGACACTGGCAAAGGTAAGCAGCGACGTCAACGCCACCGGGCCGGTAGACAGAATGGCCGACGAACCAAACAGGATACCGACGATGGACGGGATAAACGCCGCGTACAGGCCGTAATAAGCCGGTACCCCGGCCAGCTGCGCGTAGGCCAGTGACTGCGGAATAGCGAGCAGGGATACGGCAAGGCCCGCCAGCAAGTCCAGCGACAAGGTCTTCGCGTCAACCCGCGGCCAACCCAGAAAGGGTAGCAGGCGCCGGACGCGGCCGTAGGCCATGGTCAGAGTCGCGCCGCTTGCAGCAGGTCACGCATCTTCAAGGCCTCGGCGCGCGCCGCTGCCGCAAAATCATGCGCTGACGATGCATACAGAATGGCACGCGATGAGTTGACGACTGTGGGTGCGATGGTGCGGCCTTGCACTGCACGCCACGCCGCGCGCACCGTAGCCACCGCATCACCACCTTGCGCCCCGACACCGGGTATCAACAAGGGCAGATGCGGGGCCAGCACCCGCACACGCGCAACTTCTGCCGGGTAGGTGGCACCTACGACCAGACCCAGCTGCCCATTGGTGTTCCACGACCCGTTGGCCAGTGCTGCGATATGTTCGTACAACAAGGGTGCGCCGGGCAAGTCGGCCAGACGCTGATTCTGCAGGTCGTCGCCACCGGGGTTGGACGTGCGGCATAACAGGAACGCGCCTTTGCCCTGGTGCTGGAGGTAAGGTTGTACCGAATCAAAACCCATAAACGGCGACAGGGTCACGGCGTCGGCTCCGTAACGCTCGAACGCTTCGATGGCGTATTGCTCGGCAGTGGAGCCGATGTCGCCACGTTTGGCGTCGAGTATCACCGGCACTTGCGGCGCGGCGCGGCGCATGTGCGCCATCAGTTGCTCCAGCTGGGCTTCTGCGCGGTGCGCGGCGAAGTAGGCGATCTGTGGTTTGAACGCGATCACCAGGTCTGCGGTGGCGTCCACGATCGCTGCACAAAAATCGTAGATGCGGCTGGCATCACCTTTCATTCCCGCAGGAAACCTGCCAGGCTCGGGGTCCAGGCCAACACACAACATGGAGCCGTTTTGTTGCTCGGCGCGCGCCAGCAGATCGACAAAATTCATAACGGGAGCCAGGTTGGTTTGGGTGATTCTAGCGACGCTCCCGTGTGTGGTTGGCCCGGGCCGACACTATTGCCGACTCTATTTCCGACGTAAATGCTGCGTCTGCCTGGCCTCACGCTGCGGCGCGCGTGGCTTCTTGCGCCAGGCACAAATCGGCCCAGGCCGCCGCCTTGTCTTGCGGTGCACGCAGCAGCCTGCCGGTGGGATAGGTCACCACCACCGGTATGCCCTGATGCTGGTGGACCCGGCCGCGCAGTTTGCCAAACGGCAACCCGACCAATTCGGGATGGCCGGTGCCGAGCAGCGACTGGGCGGCAAAACGGCCCATCGCAAGAATCAGTTTGGGCTGCGTCAGCGTTATCTCGCGGCGCAAATAGAGCGCACACGCGGCCAGCTCTTCGACTTGCGGGTTGCGTACCACGCCGGGCCGGCATTTGACGACGTTGGTCAGGCGGGCACCGGCGCTGCCAACGCCGTCGCGGGTGCGCTGCACCGCACGCAGCATGTTGTCCAGCAGTTCCCCTGACGCTCCGGCAAACGCCGAACCAGCGCGTTCTTCCTGTTCGTCCGGCGGTTCACCCACCACCAGCCAATCGGCCTGTCGGCCATTGGGCTCAACAGTAAAAACAGCTGCCTGGCGGCCCACACACAATGCGCAAGCTTCACAAGTGCTGACGGTGCGCGCCAGGGCGGGCCAGTCCATAGTGTCGATTTCCGCTGGGTGTCGGTCAGCGCTGGGGTGCGCCACCGCAGAAGACACTGAGGGCGGCTTGGCAACAGCGGCAGGCGCAGCAGAGCGCGCTGGCATGGCAGCTATGCTTGCCAGCAGAACGGTACCTGCAGCGGCTACCACGTGCTCGGCGGCTGGCAAGTCGCTGGGCCACCATACCCGCACCTGCATTTCCTGCAGCATCGCGCGCTGGCGCGGGTCGAGTGCCGTCATAAACGCAAACTCATCACCACCGCGTCTTCGCGGTTGCCGTGCGCAGCCGGGTAATATCCTTTGCGCTGGCCGACTCGGCGGAAACCGTGGCTCTGGTAAACCTGCATCGCCCGCAGGTTGCCGGTGCGCACTTCCAGCCACAACCACTGCGCCGCCTGGCCGCGCGCCCACAGCGCCAGCGCATCGAGCATAACCCTTGCCCAGCCCTGGCGCTGGTATTCCGGCGCCACCGTGAGGTTGAGCAGGTGCACCTCGTCCACGCCTTTCATGGCCACAAAATAACCCAGCGCGGTATACCCGCCAAAAAGCATCTGCGCCTGGTAACCGGCTTTCAGCGCATCGCGAAAATTAGCCAGCGACCAAGGGTGGTCGTAGGCGCTTTGTTCAATGCGCAGCACTTCGTTCAGGTGCTGGGCCTGCAACACCTCGAACCGGGCTTGCGGTGACTGGAGGACGGCACTCATCGGGTAAGAACCTATCCGTGAATAAGGCGGCCCTGCGCCGGGGGCCCAAGGGGTGCAGGCGGAGGAGGGGGACGCGCCGGGGTGCCCGGCGCCACAAGCGGTTTGCGACACCCCCCTGGGCCCCTTGGGGCGCGG
>JANOCN010000367.1:0-5924 GCA_031412185.1 Betaproteobacteria bacterium
TTACGCACCGACTCTCATAGTCTGCGTTGGCTTGCAGGGTCGAACAGGTGTATCGATGCCGGGGCAACCGCGACCCTTACCGGGTCTGCGGCGCGGCGCACCGAGCGTGGTGGCAGGCGCGCCTGCAGTTCGCAGCCTGCCATGTCAAACACCACCAGCGTGTCGGACCCCAAGGGTTCGACGATACGCGCCAGGCCTTCGAGCCGGTTGGTGGGTGCATCGGGTGCCCAGTGCAAGTGCTCGGGGCGCAGACCGACGGTTACGTCCCGGCCAGCATGGGCGTCGAAACGGCCGACAGGCAACAGCAGCCGCGCGCTGCCGCCCACCAGCACCGAACAGTCCGGCCCGGTTCTCTCGATGCGGCCCGGCACCAGGTTCATCGCCGACGCCCCCATGAAACCGGCCACAAACAGCGAAGCAGGTTCGTCGTACACATCTTCGGGAGTACCTACCTGCTCGACCCGGCCGCCGTTCATCAATACGATGCGGTCGGCCAGCGTCATGGCTTCGACCTGGTCGTGGGTGACGTAGATCGCCGTGGTGCGCACGCGCTCCCGTAGCTTTTTGATCTCGGTGCGCATCTGCACGCGCAGCTTGGCGTCCAGATTGGACAATGGTTCGTCGAACAAGAATACCTTGGGTTCGCGCACGATCGCGCGGCCCATCGCGACCCGCTGGCGCTGCCCGCCTGACAACTGCCGGGGCTTGCGTTGCAGCAGTGGCGCGATGTCCAGAATACCGGCCGCCTCGGCCACGCGTCGTGCAATTTCTGCCTTGGCCACGCCGCGGTACTGCAGCGAAAAAGCGATGTTCTCGAACACGCTCAGGTGCGGGTACAAGGCGTAGTCCTGGAACACCATGGCTACATCGCGGTCTTTGGGGTCGACCTCGTTGACCACGCGTTCACCGATGGCGATTTCGCCGGACGAGACATCCTCCAGGCCGGCAATCATGCGCAGCAAAGTGCTCTTGCCGCAGCCGGATGGCCCCACGAGCACCAGGAACTCGTGGTCGGCGATTTCCAGATCGATGCCGTGCACGATCTCCTGGGCGTCGTAGGTCTTGCGCACCTGGCGCAGGCTCACCGTGGACATAAGCGTCCCCATTCGGGCAGAGCCAAGGCGCTTCTGGGTCTTCTGCGACGGTACGTGAAGTCTAGGTAACGCATTCCAAGTCAGTTTCGCACCGCGAAAACCACCGGTCAATCAACTCATATAGATGTCAATACAGGGTTTTCACCAAGGCAACAGCTGGCCGCCGTAGCTCGTGAACTGGCCAGTCTCATGGTTGCCGGCCCGTGCCACGACGCTGCGCATGGCGGCAACACTCTCTTGCACCGTAACGGGCGCGTCGGCCCCACCACCGCCCGCCGTGTTCACCCGGCCCGGGTGCAGTAGCGCCAACGTGATGCCACGTTTGAACAGGTCGATGGCCAGGCTGCGTCCGATGGCGTTCAGGCCGGCCTTGCTGGCCCGGTAGCCGTAATGCCCACCCGAGAGGTTGGAGCCGATCGAGCCCATGCGGCTGGTGACAAACACGATACGTTTTTGTGCGCTCGCCGCGACGTTGTCCACCAGAGTTTCCACCAGCTTGAGCGGGCCAACGGTATTGACCATCAGCATGGCGTGCACGTACCCGTAGTCGAGAGAGCCGATCTGCCCGCTGTCCAGGCCAATACCGGCGTTGGACACCAGCACGTCGATGGCAGCGTTGCCCAGCGCGGCCTTGAGCGCGTCAAACTGCGCCATATCGGTCACATCCAGTGCAAAGTGCTGCATCGCCGGGTCTGGCAGGCGGTTTGCGAGATCACGGTAGGTGGCATAGACGTTGAAGCCGGCCTGCGCATACTGCAGCGCGAACTCGCGCCCGATACCGCTGTCGCAACCGGTGATCAGTACGGACGGCATGTCAGCCAAACTCCGGCGCGCACGCAACTGCGGCTGCAACGGGTGCGAACCCGAACTGCGGTTCCGGCAAGCCGCGGGCACCGAGCCCGTCGATGCGAAACAAGGCTCCCGCCTGCGGCCACAACGCGCGCTCCTCGGGCGCCAGCAACTTGCTGGACGACGTCACGTAGAGCTGGTCCAGCTGCGGGCCGCCAAACGCCACCATGGTGGGGTGTTTGGCTGGTACCGCAATGCGCTGCAGCAATTTGCCCGTTGGCGAAATACAGGCTACGGCGGCACCATGCACCAGCGCACACCAGTAGTTGCCCGATGTGTCGCAGGTGGCACCATCCACGCGCCCTTCAATATCGGCGGTGGAAAAGAAGCGCCGCTTGTGGCTGAGTTGCCCGCGCTCCAAGTCGAAGTCGTACACCCACACGGTTTCGTCCCGGCTGTCGGCCAGGTAAAAGAGCGCGTCGTCGGGCGACATGGCAATGCCGTTGCCAATGATGAAGTCGCCGTCCATTCGATGCACCGAGAAATCCGGGTCGAGGCGAAACAGCTCAGCCTGCCGACCAATGAAGTCCGATTGCACACTGCCGCACCAGTAACGGCCGTGCCGGTCGCACTTGCCGTCGTTGAGCATCAGCCGGCGGTCGCGCGCCAGCGGGTCCGCCACTGTACGCAGCGTGGCTTTGCCATCTTGCAGATAGACCTGCTGGAACCCGGTGCGGGTACCGGCGATCAGGCTGCCGTCTCGGGCAAAAACGAAAGAGCCGATGTCGTGTGGCAAAACAAAACTCTCGACCACGCCCGTTGCCGGGTCCAGACGGCGAACTGCCGGGGCAAAGGAATCGACCCAGTACAGCCGCTGCTCGGCTTGGTGCCACTGCGGCGCTTCGCCGAGCTGATCGGGGACAAAAGCGGCCACGTGTACGCTAAACATGGTTCACCCGGCTGCAACGGGCATAGCCGGTGTGGCTGGCCCGGGGGCCCATCCGGAACTGGGTCTCCGTAGTGAAAGTGGTCATGCGCCATCGAAATGTAGTGCGATGCGCAGTTCAAATCAATGTTTGTGCCTGAATGCTAGGGTTTATCCGTAGCGCTTCCTTCGCCGCATTGAGTGGTCAAGCAGGCAACGCCATTGTGGTTTGCCATGTCGCGGGTGGATTTGTACTGCTCCGACGAAATTGGGCCGTTCCGATTGCCCAGGTGTGCAAGCGCATTGCAGCCATACACAAACGAGGCACTGCCAAAACCTGATGCCGACTCTGGTCTTGGTAGCCGCAGCATAACCAGAAAAAAAAATGCCGGGTCAAGCCCGGCATTTTTCATCTGCGTGTCGCGCGTAAAACCTACGGCACCGGCTTCGCCCCCACCAGCTCCGGGTGATCCTTGATCATGCTGCCGCCGTACAGCGGCTTGAAGGCACCCTGGTGGCAGGTGGCGCAGTTCACCTTGGCTACGTCGCCAGTGGGGCCGAGCCGGTTGGCGGGGAATGTCTTGGTGAGCGGCGTGAGGTACTCGTTGTTCAGGTCGCGCGTCATGCGGATGCCGTACCACGAGGTGGCGCGCTGTGGTGTGCTCATGTCCCAGGACGAAAACGACCGGCTGTTGTGGCAATAGGTGCAGTTGACACCCAGAGAATCGGACATATGCATCATCAGGCCGTAGGTGTATTCGGTCTGTTTGGTGGACTGGCGGTTGCCGGTCTGCAGCGGCGTGGCACCCACTACCCGAATCTCGCTGGCATTTTGCAGAAACGGCGTGAACGGGTCGTTCGGCAGCGAGCTCATGGCTACTGATGCCGCCGGGGCGTTTTGCCCGGCCTTGTTGCCGACCATGCCACCGGCCTGCTTTTGCTCCTCCGGCGCGAACCAGACCTTGGCTGGCACCGGCTCGCCACGGTGGCAGGTGTAACAGGTGACGCCGGTCTCGGCCACATGGGTTTTCCAGGTGGTATTGATGGCGCGCGTCATCTCCAGCATGCGCCGCGCCACCACCTTGGTGTACAGGCTGTCATCAGCAAAATTCGCACCAGCATGGCAATAGGTGCAGCCCTGTTTCGGGGAAACCCAGGCGGTGATGGCGACCATGCTGCGGGCAAACTCACCCACACCCAGGTCACCCAGCACCTTGACGTTCTGGTATGTCTGCCCGGCTGTCGGGCCACCGGGTACCGCGGGCACTGCCGGTATGGCGTCTGGCATCTTGTTACCCGCAGCCTGCGCGGCCAGGATGCGCGGGTTGTACACCTCAACCATAGCGGTGCCGCGGTAACCGCGTTGCACGGTGTCGATAGGCGGGCGCTCGCAGCCCGCCAACAGCCCAGCTACCAGCAACAGTACGAAGGACGTTCTTGCCAGGGCGTTCATGGCTTAACTCCCTGCAGCAATGAAGGGTCCAGCACCGGCGGGAACACCGCCGGATAAGCCGGTGCGATGTGGTGCTTGACGCCCCACAAGTACCAGTTGTCCACCACGGTTCCGGTGAGCAGGATACCGATGCCGCCGGTGAGCGGGCACAGCACCGCGAACCACCAGGCCCAGCGGTGAATCGACTCCATGGTGGCGTTAAAGCCCATGGTCCAGCGCCAGAACAGGGCGGCGCGCTCGGACGCGGTGCCGCGGTCTACGATCTGCTCGATCTCGCGTTCGCCGCCAAACCGGCTGACTGCCAGGATCGTGGCACCGTGCATTGCAAACAGCAGCGTGGCACCGTACAAAAAGGCAATCGACAACATGTGGAACGGGTTGTAGAACAGGTTGCCATAACGGATCGAGAACGCTGCGGTCCAGTCCAGGTGCGGGAAGATGCCAAATGGCACCGCCTCGCCCCAGCTACCCATCAACAGCGGGCGGAAAAAACCCAGCACCAGGTACAGCCAGATGGCAGCCGCGAAAGCCCAGGCAACATGGGTACCCATACCAAGCGCTTTGGCGCGCCGGTACATCCGCACCCACCACAGCAACAGCGACGCTGTGAGAAAGAAGCCCGCTATGAGCCACCAGCCGCCCTGGTTGAGCGGAGGTATCCGCAGGCCGTAAGCAGGCGGTGGCGGCTCCAGGGCCAGCCAGAACAACTGGCGCACAAACTGCACCGGGTCCCAGTTGACCGAGGCAAACATGTTCAAGCCAATTATCTCGAACGCGATAAACCCGCACAGCAGTGACGCAAGCCCAAACCAGCCAAGGTAAATCGGCCCGAGCTGTGCGTCGCCCAGGCGCCCGAGCAGGTGAAAGTGCACCGGCGGGCCTTCGCGTTCCTTGTTGCCTCGGGCCAGCGGTACGCCGGGGTACGACGGTGCATGTACCTGCACCCTTGTAAACAGATTCTGATATTCGGCAGCCATGATGGTCTCCGTTTCTTGTGCCGGGTTTAGTGCCAGATCGGCAGGTTCAGCCACCAGCCCCACCATTCAGGCCAGCCGCGCGACCAGAATGGGCCGCTGATGACAATACATACGGCGCTCCAGAAGCCGGCCGAGAGCGCCAGAAACAGCCCGAGGCGGTGGATGCCGAGCGTGCCGATCGAATAGCCGATGGTGTCGCGAAAGAAGGTGTTCTCGTGCTCCGCCGTCTTCACCGTCTGGCCTTTGCCAGGGCTGGTGGCCGACAGAATAAGTGCGCCGTGCAGCGACAGCGCAAAGGTGGTGGCGAAGAAAAAACTCACCGCCAGCATATGTGCCGGGTTGTAGTGAAAGTGCAGGTACTGATAACCGGTGTTGGATACCCAGTCGAGGTGGCTCATGATGCCGTAGGGGAAACCGTGTCCCCAGGCACCCAGCAGTACCGGGCGAATGACGACCAGCGTCACATACGCAAAGATGGCTACCGAAAACGCAAACGGCACGTGGTAACCGATGCCGAGCTTGCGGCAGATCTCTACCTCGCGCAAAGCCCAGGAGACGAAAGCACCAATCGCGCACACGGTGATCAACTGCCATAACCCGCCCTGCATGAGCGGCGCCATGCCAAGACCATAACTGAGGTCAGGTGGAGCGATGCTGATCTGCCACAAGTTCCAGGTTGGCCCTTG
>JANOCN010000368.1:0-4240 GCA_031412185.1 Betaproteobacteria bacterium
GCCGAAAAATCAACCCGAATCAGGTTTGCGCAGGAAATCACCAACCGTCCGCCGCCCTGGCGCGCATCTTCCAGCCGCGCAAGCGATTCGGTGGCCTCCCCGAGTACTTCTCCCGACAGCTCCACCAAAGTGGCGGGCACAGTTTCCAGCCCCATGGGAACCGTCAAGGCGTGCGCACTGTCGGCACCTGGTCCAATCCCTAAATTGGCGGACTCCGACAATCCATCGTCTGCTACCCGCGCCTCCGGTGGTTCGCCCGAATCCCGGTAGAAGCTGCATCGGGCGTCCTGCCACGAAGGTGGAGACACTTCAAAGGTGACGCAGTATTCCAGCGCTACCAGCTCAAAATCATCCTGCAACTGCATCACCCGCAACGCATCCAGCCGCAGCCGCCAGGGCGCAATTCCCAGCGCTTTGTCGCCAGGCGGCGTAAGCGCACGCAATACCTGCTCCAGGCTCTCCGAGCCGCGAAATCGAAGCTGCACCGCAGTGCTGCACCACTCGCTGAACAACTTGCCCAGCACCTCGACCGCGTCCATGTCGATCGCCCGCATGCCGCCCCAGTCAAGGAACCAGGGTGATGCAGCGTTGGCGATCGCCAGTTGCAGCTCATCTACGGAAGCCCGCTCAAACTGCTCCGGGCTGCTCCACAGCGGGTCGTCGGAGAGTTGCGAGGGAACGGTACGTGCCGTGGAGGTGGTGGTGCGCAGGCCCAACATGTCGGGCATGGAAAACCAGGCCGGGGCCGACCGGCCGAACTGCTCAGCATAATCAATTGCGACACTGTCAAAACGGGCCTGCTGCCCAGTGGCTCGGTACAGGTCGAACAATGCCGCCGTCCAGGTCTCGGCCAGGTTGCGCGGCACCGATGCGTTTGCCAGCGCATCAAGCAACCCAGCCTCTGCGCCAGCGTTGTCGCCGTTGGCGAAACGGATAGCGGCTTCCTCCAGGTCGGGGTCGGTGGAACCGTCTCCCAACTCGACCGCAAACGGCTGCGAATTGACGAAGCCCCCGCTATCCGCACTTCTGTAAGACTGCGCTGTTTCCAGCAGCGGTGCTGGTGCCAAAGGAGCCGCCGGTTTGCTGCTGGAACGCGCCAATGGCGCTGCGGCCAGTACGGTCTTGCCAAACGACGAATTGGTTTGCGTGGGAACAAAGTCGGACTGCTCGGCCAGCCCGGCTTCGCTCGCCATCGGAGCCAGCTTGGTGGCGGCATAACCGATGTCTTGCGCAGGCGCATCGTCTGGCTTTGCTGCTGGGCTGCCGGCACCTGATGCTGACGTTTCAGTTGCCGACTTTGCGGGGCTGGTCGGAGTCTTGCCGTCGTTCTTACCCTGCCACCACTGGTTGGACATCTGGGCTTCAATTTCATCGATCTTCTTGATCGTCATAGCCCGCTCGTCGGGGTTGGACGGCAAGCTGCTCTGAAAATAGGACGGTCGGCCGGCCAGATCGGGGTTGCCAGCGCTTGGATCACGGCTGCGCAGTTTTCGCAACTGGTCGAACTCGCGCTTACGGACAAAATCGTTTTGTCGTTTGCGCTCGATCATCTCCTTGAGCGCCTGCTTGCTGTAGCCGGTGTCCGGCTCCGCGTCAGGCTTGTCGAGATCAGTCCAGTTCGTCGTCGGATTACGGACGAACTTTGCGACCTTGGACAGCAAACCGGGAGTATTGTCTTTGGTGGACATGGTTCAGGGGGAAGGCCCTGTCATTCTACGCAAAACGGGTAGGGGTCACACCGCGCGCCCGTGCGGCTGATGTGCGCCGCCGGGTCAACCCGGTCAGTCACCGAACATCTTCTGTTTCAGCTCGCGCCGTTGCTGGGCTTCCAGCGAAAGGGTTGCGGTGGGCCGTGCCAGCAGGCGCCCCACGCCTATCGGCTCGCCGGTTTCGTCGCAGTAACCGTAGTCGCCCGCATCAATGCGCGCAATGGACTGTTCGATTTTCTTCAGAAGCTTGCGCTCGCGGTCGCGGGTGCGCAACTCCAGTGCGTGTTCTTCTTCTATGGTGGCGCGGTCAGCGGGGTCGGGCACCACTACCGTGTCTTCGCGCAGATGCTCGGTAGTTTCACCAGCGCTGTTCAGAATTTCCCGCTTCAGCGTGGTCAGCTTGAGCCGGAACGCCGCCATCTGTTTGTCGTTCATGTATTCGGAGTCGGGCATCGCCATCAATTCGGCGTCGCTCAGTTGATCAGCCGATTTGGTTTTCCAGTTGTTGGCCAGCTTGGGATCTTTTTTCGTTGCCGAAGGCAGGGGAGGCACGATCAATGGCGCAGCGGCCACTTGGGAGTAACTGGCTTTGGCGGCGGTGGAGGCGACCGATTGGGCCATGGACGGCACCGTCAAGGACGCCAGGCGCGAGGATGGCCTTCCGGCGCGCTGCGCGACGGCTGAACCTGGTACCGTGGGCAAAGGTGCGGCGGGCGCAACAACCGGTTCGGGTTTGGTGGGAGCTTTTACTGGCACGTTGACTTCCGTTGAGTCACCGCCTTTGGGCTTGGTGACAGTGCCGCCGCTGCCAGCAGCAGGTATCGCTGGAGGCCGGGCGGCAGGTTTAAGGATGGGAGAGGAGGCGGCCGGCGAGTTCTTGCGAACCGGTGCTTTCGCGCTGGGACGCGCGGTTTTTGCCGTCGGCTGCGAAACTGGTTTGGCGGCTGATTTCGCTACCGGCTTTGCCGCACCCTGTGCCGTTGTCTTGGCTGTCGATTTCACAACGGGTTTGGTCGGCGCTGCCTTTTTCGCAGCGGTTTTAGCCGTGCTGGCCTTCGCTGCGACCTTGCCGGCCTTGGGTTTTGTTTTGCTGGGTGCAACGGATGGCTGTTTGGCCTTGCCTGGCTTGACTTTCACTGATGGACTCCTCGCAGGCTTTGCCCGCGCATGGTTTGTCGCGGTGCTTGCCTTCGGCGCGCGAGTGTACAGGCTTATCGGGGCAAAAACGCATCAGTAGCAAAATCAGCGCCCGGCAGGTGGCCGATCACACCAGGCATTGCTCCATTCCTTGCAGAAATATGTCCTTGGGCAGGTCGATACCAATAAACACCATCTTGCTGTAACGTTTTTCTTCCGCCTGCCACGCCGGACCCAGGTCGCTGCCCATTAACTGGTGCACACCCTGAAAAATCACCTTGCGATCAGTTCCCTGCATGTGCAGGACGCCCTTGTACCGCAGCATCCGCGGCCCATAGATATTGACGATGGCACCCAGAAAATCTTCTAGTTTGGCTGCGTCGAAGGCCCGCTCCGACTTGAATACAAAACTCTTGACGTCGTCATCGTGGTGGTGGTGGTGCCCGCCTTCATGCTGGTGCGACGGGTGGTCGCAGTGTTCCCCATGGTCATGATCGTGTCCGTGGTCAGGCGCTGAAGCGTGGTCGTGCCCGTCCTCTTTCAGGAAGTCCGGATCAATTTCCAGCTTGGTATTCAGGTTGAAACCCCGCAAGTCAAACACATCGGCCAGCGCCACCTCGCCAAAATGCACGGTCTGTTGCGGTGCACGCGGGTTCATGTGTTTGATGCGGTGCATCAGTGCATCGACCTCATCCTTGGCTACCAGGTCGGTCTTGCTGATGAATATCTGGTCGGCGAAACCGATCTGGCGGCGCGCTTCCTGGCGATCATTCAACTGGCCAACCGCATGTTTGGCGTCTACCAGCGTCAGAATCGAGTCGAGCAGGTTACTCTCGGCAATTTCGTCGTCCATGAAGAATGTCTGCGCTACCGGCCCCGGGTCCGCGAGGCCGGTGGTCTCGATTACCACACGGTCAAAATCCAGCTCGCCGCGGCGCTTCTTTTCTGCAAGATCCTGCAGGGTGCTGCGCAAGTCTTCCCGGATAGTGCAGCAGATACAGCCGTTGCTCATCTGGATAATCTGCTCCGGGACGTCGGACACCAGAATTTCGCTATCGATATTCTCTTCGCCGAATTCGTTTTCAATCACGGCGATTTTTTGCCCGTGGGCTTCGGACAACACACGCTTGAGCAGCGTGGTCTTGCCCGAGCCGAGGAAGCCGGTCAGTATGGTTGCGGGAATGAGGCTCATGGGGAGTTCCTGTCGGGTGGGCCAGAAATGTCGTGCAGCGGCGGCTGCTGTGCGCTGGAAATCAGTGCATCGGGGAGTGTACCGGTCAATACATCCAGTACGCAGGCCTGGCACAGCGGCCTCTATTTGCGCACTACCACCAGACCTTTCAAGTACTCCCCCTCGGGAAAGTTGATTGTCATGGGGTGGTCCGGCGCGCCGC
>JANOCN010000369.1:0-1534 GCA_031412185.1 Betaproteobacteria bacterium
CACCGACGCAAAACGGCGAAGCAGCACTGGCCGCCACGGCCGAGGCGTCCGGTTTGCCGGCGGCGAAATGCGATGTCTACAAGCTGCATCTGGGCGGTGGTTTCGGTCGCCGGGGCCAGACCGACTATGTGCACCAAGCGGTGGCGCTGGCCAAACAGATGCCGGGGGTGCCGATCAAGCTGATCTGGTCGCGCGAAGAAGACATGCTGCACGGCAAGTTCCACCCGGTCACGCAGTGCAAGATGAGTGCCGGGCTCGACGCGCAAGGCAACATCACCGGCCTGCACATGCGTATTTCGGGCCAGTCGATCTTGGCCAGCGTGGCACCGCAAAGCATCCGGGAAGGCCGCGACCCGGTGGTGTTCCAAGGCTTGAACCCTTCCGGGCCGGAAGCGTCGATCGGTTATACCTTTCCGGCCTTGCTGGTGGACCACGCGATGCGCAACCCGCATGTACCGGCCGGTTTCTGGCGCGGCGTGAACCTGAACCAGAACACCATTTACCTGGAGAGTTTTATCGACGAACTGGCCTTTGCCACCCAGCAGGATGCGCTGGCCCTGCGCCGCAAACTCATGGCCAACCACCCCAAACACCTGGCCGTGCTGAACGCGGCGGCCGAACGCGGCGGCTGGGGCAAACCAGCCGCCAAGGGGGTGTTCCGGGGGTTGGCGCAATGTATGGGTTTCGGTAGTTATGTGGCGGCCTGCGCCGAGGTGTCAGTGACGACGGGGTGCTCAAGGTGCACCGCATCGTGGCCGCCACCGACTGCGGCCATGCCGTCAATCCGCAGCAGATCGAAGCCCAGGTCGAAGGCTCATTTGCTTATGGCCTGTCGGCTGCGCTGTACGGCGAATGTACGGTCAAGGACGGCCGCATGGAGCAGGAGAACTTCCATACTTACCAGGTCATCAAGATGAACGAGATGCCGCCGGTCGAAACTGTCATCATGCCCTCGGGCGGGTTCTGGGGTGGAGTCGGTGAACCCACCATCGCGGTGGCGGCACCCGCAGTGTTGAATGCGATTTTTGCTGCCACCGGCAAACGTATCCGCGACCTGCCACTCAAGAACCACAGCCTCAAAAAGGCATAGAAACTTGAGTGGGCTTTCCGCAATGCGACTGGTCCCGTTAGTGGCGCTGTTGGGAGCGGGTACGGGTGTGGGCCAGGCGCAGGCGCAGGCGAATGTGTCGGTGCTGGCGTTTGTCGTGGTGGGAGATGCCATTCCCCAGCCGCTGACCGGTGTGCCGGGCGACGCCGCGCGGGGCCGGGCCATTGTGGCCAATCGCCAACTGGGGCTGTGCCTGTTGTGCCACACCGGGCCGATACCCGAAGAGCGCTTCCAGGGCAATCTGGCACCCGGCCTGGGTGGCGCTGGAGCCCGCTGGTCGGCCGGCCAACTGCGGTTGCGTATCAGTGATGCCAAGGCCTTGAACCCGCAAACCATCATGCCGTCCTACCTCCGCACCGAAGGTTTGAACCGGGTCGCACCGGCCTGGGCCGCCGCACCCATGCTGGCACCCCAGCAGGTGGAAGA
>JANOCN010000370.1:0-3788 GCA_031412185.1 Betaproteobacteria bacterium
CGCCGGGCGATTCTTCACACGCCAGGGACTGGTCAGTTGTTGTCCAGCTTGGCCCGCAGCAAGGCACCCAGGCTGGTGGTACCGGCGTTCTCGCGCTGCGATGTCTGGCTCAAGCTGGCCATGGCTTCCTGCTGGTCGGCTGCGTCCTTGGCCTTGATCGACAGCTGGATGTTGCGCGTCTTGCGGTCCACGTTCACAACCACCGCCGTGACTTCGTCACCTTCCTTGAGCACATTGCGTGCGTCTTCCACCCGGTCGCGGCTGATTTCCGACGCGCGCAGGTAACCGATAACGTCCTGCCCCAGGTCGATCTCGGCACCTTTGGGGTCTACCGTCTTTACCTTGCCGGTCACAACCTGGCCCTTGTCGTTGACTGACACGAAGGTAGTGAATGGATCGGAGTCAAGTTGCTTGATGCCAAGCGAAATACGCTCGCGGTCCACATCCACGGCCAGCACCAGGGCTTCAACGTCCTGGCCCTTCTTGTAGTTGCGCACAGCGGCGTCACCGGGTTCATTCCAGCTCAGATCGGACAAATGCACCAGGCCATCGATGCCCGCTGCCAGACCCACAAACACGCCGAAGTCAGTGATCGACTTGATGGGACCCTTGACGCGGTCGCCGCGTTTGGTGTTCTGCGCGAACTCCTGCCAGGGGTTGGCTTTGCACTGCTTCATGCCCAGGCTGATACGGCGCTTGTCTTCGTCGATTTCCAGCACCATGACTTCAACTTCGTCGCCCAGTGCAACAATCTTGCTTGGCGCAACGTTCTTGTTGGTCCAGTCCATTTCGGACACGTGCACCAGGCCTTCGATGCCGGGCTCGAGTTCCACGAACGCGCCGTAGTCGGCGATGTTGGTGATCTTGCCGAACATGCGTGTGCCTTGCGGGTAACGGCGGTTGACGCCCATCCACGGGTCGTCGCCCATCTGTTTGAGGCCCAGCGAAACGCGATTTTTCTCGGTGTCGAACTTCAGAATTTTGGCGGTGATTTCCTGGCCGGCAGTCACTACTTCGCTCGGATGGCGCACACGGCGCCAGGCCATGTCGGTGATGTGCAGCAGGCCGTCGATGCCGCCAAGGTCTACAAACGCACCGTATTCGGTAATGTTCTTGACCACGCCCTGCACCACAGAGCCTTCTTTCAGGGTCTGCATCAGCTTCGCGCGTTCTTCGCCCATGCTGGCTTCAACCACGGCGCGGCGCGACAGCACCACGTTGTTGCGCTTGCGATCCAGCTTGATGACCTTGAATTCCATGGTCTTGTTCTCGTACGGAGACAAGTCCTTGGTCGGGCGGGTGTCTACCAGCGAACCTGGCAGGAAGGCGCGGATGCCGTTGACCAGCACCGTCAGGCCACCCTTGACCTTGCCACTCGTGGTACCGGTTACGAATTCGCCGGACTCGAGCGATTTCTCGAGCGACATCCACGACGCCAGGCGTTTGGCGGTGTCGCGGCTGACGATGGTGTCGCCGTAGCCGTTTTCCATGGCCACGATCGCCACCGATACAAACTCACCGACCTGGACTTCGAGCTCGCCCTTGTCGCTCTTGAACTCCGAAAGCGGCACATACGCTTCGGACTTGAGGCCAGCGTTGACAACTACAAAGCTGTGTTCTATGCGTACCACTTCGGCGGTAACGACTTCTCCGATGCGGGTCTCGGAGCGTTTCTGGGATTCTTCAAACAGTTCGGCGAAAGATTCGGACATTCTCTGGTGCGGAGGAACCGCAGGTTAAGTTAAGCAACCACACAACCATGCGCCAAAGCAGCGCGAAGGGAGCCATGTGGACCAATGCGGAAGCCTCGGCTCCCGCAACATTCGACAGCGCCTCATGCAATATGAAACGGCTGTCTGCCTTGCCACCAGTCCAAAACGCAGCTGACCGATTCTTCAATCGTCAGATCCGAATTGTCCAGCAACAGTGCGTCGCTGGCTGGCTTCAAAGGGGCGTTGCTGCGGGACGAGTCCCTCGCATCGCGGGCCTCGAGGTCAGCACGCAAGGCCGAGATTGTAGCCGGGATTCCCTTCGATACCAGTTGCAGGTGGCGCCGTTCTGCACGCCGCGCGGCGCTTGCCGACAAAAATACTTTCAGTGGCGCACGGGGGAAAATAACGGTTCCCATGTCGCGGCCGTCGGCCACCAGTCCGGGAAGGCGCTGCGACGCATGTTGCAACGCTAGCAAGGCCAACCGCACTTTTGCCAGGGTTGAAACCCGGGATGCGTTCATGCCCATGGCTTCGGTGCGTAACAATTCACTTACATCCTCCGCGCCGAGAAAGATTTGGCCGGGCGCGAACCGGATCGACAGTTTGTTGACCAGCGCAGCAATTGCGTCTTCGGCCGACGCGTCGAGTGGCAGCCCCTGGCGCGTAGCCGCCAGCGCGGTGATCCGGTACAAGGCACCCGAGTCAAGAAAGTGGTAGCCCAGGCGGCGCGCAAGGGCGGCCGCCAAAGTTCCCTTGCCCGAGGCCGTGGGGCCGTCGACGCAAATCACAGGGATGTATTCCAACCTGGTCTGCACCACGGAGAACAGGGTCTCAAAGTAGTCGGGGTAGGTCTTGCCGACACATTTGGGGTCGAGTATGCGTACCGGCAGCGTCGCCGGATTGAATGCTGCCAATGAGAAACACATTGCGATGCGGTGATCGTCGTAAGTGTGTACCGTGGCGGCGCGCCAATCCCCAGCGCTCGCGGGCGGCGTTATGCGGATGAAGTCAGCGCCTTCTTCCACCACAGCGCCAAATTTGCGCAACTCTGAAGCCATGGCAGACAGCCGGTCAGTCTCCTTCACGCGCCAACTGGCAATGTTGCGCAGCGTCGTCGTACCAGTGGCATAGAGGGCCATCACCGCGAGTGTCATGGCGGCATCGGGAATATGGTTGCAGTCCAGATCAATCGCCCGCAGTGGCCGACCCGCATGGCCTGGACCCCGCGACACCTCCAGCCAATTGGGACCACTTTCGATGCTTGCGCCCATCAGACGCGCTGCTTCCACAAAGCGGATGTCGCCCTGAATCGAATCTGCACCGACCCCTTCGATCCGCAGCGTCTCACCATTGGCAGGCGCGACGGCTCCCAGTGCAATAAAGTAACTTGCCGACGAGGCATCCGCCTCGACGTGCACCTCGCCAGGGGACAGCAACCGGCTGTGCGCGGGGATTACGAACCTTTGCCAGCCTTCGCGCTCCACCCGCACCCCAAACCGGGCCAGCAGTTTCAGTGTGATTTCGATATACGGGCGCGATATCAGTTCCCCTTGTACCTCGATCACGATGTTCTGCGTCGCGACCAGCGGCAGCGCCATCAGCAGGGCTGTGAGAAACTGGCTGGATACGTCGCCACGGACCGGTATTGGCTGGCCCAGCCCGAGCGTGGGGCTTCCGATGTGCAGCGGCGGGAAACCCTCAGCTCCGAGGTAGTCAATCTGGCAACCCAATTGACGCAAGGCGTCCACAAGGTCCCCAATCGGACGCTCGTGCATGCGTGGCACCCCGCGCAACGTGAAATCGCCACCCAGCACTGCCAGCGCAGCGGTCAGCGGACGCATGGCGGTACCGGCATTGCCGAGGAACAAGTTCGCCGCCCGGTTCTGCGGAACACCGCCCAACCCCTGGATGATCACGCTGGAGTCCCGGCGTGTGACCGTGCAGCCCAACTCAGCCAGGGCATCCAGCATCACCCGCGTATCGTCGGATTCGAGCAGGTCGTGCAGTGTGGTCGTACCCGCGCACAGCGCAGATAACAGCAATACACGGTTGGAGATGCTCTTGGAGCCTGGCAGC
>JANOCN010000371.1:0-2803 GCA_031412185.1 Betaproteobacteria bacterium
CGCAGCCGGGCGGCGCCCCCAGTGAGCCGGCATCCAACCCACTCCGCGGCAAAAACCGCCGGGGAAGGAAACAAACCCAAGGGTTGGCGGCTGGAGTGGGGGTCATTTTTTGGGTCCTTTCGATTCAGTTAGTCAGTTGGGGTCGGAGCCCGATTTCGTACTGGTGCTTTTCGCTCCGGTGGGGTCGTCTTCCTGAATCGGGATCCGACCCCAAGGTCTCAGGATTCTGGATCTGACCCCAAGGTCTCAGTTCATCACAAAACCACCATTGACGGGTAGTAGCTGCCCGGTAATAAATCCACTACCGCGCGTCAGCAAAAACAGCGTGGCTGCGGTTACGTCTTCGGGCACCTGCGGGCGTGGAACAGCGCGGCCCTGCAGGTAGTAGGCGTGCCGTTCTTCGGGTACATACGAAGTGGCCTCGACCAGCGTCAGGCCCGGTGCGATGGCGTTGACGGTAGTGCCCTGTGCGCCCATCTCTCGGGCCATGCCACGGGTCATCGCAATGACGGCGCCCTTGCTGGCGATGTAGGCCATCAAACGCGGCGCTCCCCACATGGCGGTATCGGACGCAATATTCACCACGCGCCCGCTGCCCGAGGCCGCCAGGTGCGGCTGCGCCGCCACGCTAACCAGCCAGGTGCCACGCACATTGACTTGCATCACCCGGTCCCACACACCCGCGTCGAGCTGGTCCATGGTCTTGCCGCCCGAGTTGGTAATCGCCGCGTTGTTGACCAGCCCGTCCAGCCCGCCCAGCGCAGCGGCTGCCGCAGCAACCCCGGCGTTGATGGATGCTGTGTCCATCAGGTCCATCGGCACATAAAACGCGGCGTCGCCCAACTCGTCGGCCAGCGCCTGCCCGCGCGTATGCAACACGTCGCTCAGCACCACCCGCGCCCCAGCCGCGACCAGGGCGCGCGCAAACGCCTCGCCCAGGCCACGCGCCGCGCCGGTAACCAGCACGCGCCGGCCTTGCAGGTTGATCTCAGGGGATTGGCTGGCAGTCATAGGCACAGGCCCGGTTGACCGGGCAGCGCCATACGCCGCGCACGGTCGGGCATCACGGCTTTGCCACCTGGATCGGAATACGCACTTCCACCCGACCGTCCTGCACCCGCACCGGGAAACAGCGGATGTCGCGCTGGCCGATCTCGTTCAGGCATTTGCCGGTAGCAATCTCGAATCTGGCCGCGTGCAGCGGGCATTCGATCAGACCACTTTCCTGGAAACCCTGCGACAACATCGCAAACGCATGCGGACACACGTCGTCCAGCGCATGCACCTGGTCGTCCAGCAGGAACAGGCCCACATGTTGACCGGCCACTTCGACACCGAGCGGGAAATCCGGATCCAACTGGTCGCGGGCGGCAACGTCGTGCCATTCGGGGCTCAAGTCATCGGTGTTCATATTGGATAGGGCTTTCTGAACGGTGAACAACTGTTGCGCTAGAAACTGCTTTTTCGGTTTCACTTATGAGACATAAGTTCATTAGTGAGTCATTATTCCCTCCGATTTCTGGAGAGTCAAGCAATAGTTGAGCATGCGCAACGGGATTTCGCGCGAGAGGCAGCCAGGTCTTCATCATCGACATGAAGCTGCATGTGCAGGCCACCGACAGCGTTTATTACCCCGACGTATTTGTCTATTGCGGCTCGAGCACGGCCAACGAAAAAAAGGTGGCGCAAGACGCCGCGCTGGTGGTTGAAGTGCTGAGCGATTCCACCGCTGAGATCGACCGCCGCGAAAAACTGGTGGCCTAGCCTGCTGCGCCTGCGCTGAGTTACAGCACCGGCACCTGTATCGGGTGGCCTGACGCGAGCAACTCGTCCACCATGGTCATCACCAACGCACCTGGGGCGGAATAAGGGTCGAATTCCGGGTGTTTCATCAGCACCATCGGGTCACGGTCGGACAGATCTACGTGCGCCATGGACCAGTCAGGATAACGCGGCCGGGTGATTTCCTGCAGGCTGAGCATTTCGACATCCTTGTGCCGCGGGTCCAGCAAGATGCGTGCATACAGATGGTTGATTGCGCTGCGTTCGCCCTCCAGAACTTGAAGGTACAGGCCCTGGCCCTGGCACAACACGCCGCCAATGCCGTGGACCGGGTTGTGGGCCCGCGCGGTGGACAGGATGGCGCTGGTGACAGCGGTGGTTTGCGGCCCAACCGCACGACTCACATAAAGTACCCGGACCAGCATGCTGCACTCCCCTTTTTATGACCCCCCAAGCCCGACGAGTGTCCCACGAATGGGCCCATCTTCGACAGCTGCTCGCCGCGTCAGAGGCTCACGGCCTCTCAGGGCATCGCTGCGATGACGCCAATCTCGACCTTGTACTGAGGCGCTGCCAGCCGCGCACTTTGCACCGTGGCTCGGGCCGGCCCGCAGCCCGGCGCAACCCAGGCGTCCCAGGCGCGGTTCATGTCGGCAAAGCTATCCATGTCGGTCAGCCAGATGGTGGCGCTCAGCAGGCGCGTCTTGTCAGTGCCGGCAGCCGCCAGCAAACGGTCGATGCTGGCCAGCACCTGCCCGGTCTGCACAAAAACGTCGGGCGGGGCATCGCTGTTGCTGACCTGGCCGGCCAGGTAGACGGTCTGGTTGAACACCACCGCCTGCGACATGCGGGGGCCGGTTTCAGTACGCTGGATCATGGAAGTGCGCCTTGTAAAGTCAAGCTGGAAGCGGCAGTTGTATCACACTGGCTGTGCGGTCAAGCGTGTCAGGCACAGCCTTGCTGCCGCCAGGTCTTCCAGTGCCGCCCCGACCGACTTGAACACCGTAATGTCGGAGTCAGG
>JANOCN010000372.1:0-8129 GCA_031412185.1 Betaproteobacteria bacterium
GAACGGAGGCATTCGCCCGGCGTCATCGGCTTGTGCAAGCGCTTGCATGAAACTACGACTACAACTACAACTACAACTACAACTGCAGTGGCAACTTCCACTGTGGCTCCAGTCCCTGGCTGTCGAACGCCTTGGGTACCAGGCAGGCTCAACTGGAGCGGTGTCGTGAATCTCGGATCTGTCAAAAAGTACCCAGGCCAAGCTTCGCCGCCAGCCCGATCCGTTGCAGCTTGCCGGTCGCCCCCTTGGGTATTTCGGCCAGAAAAATTATCTTCTTCGGCACCTTGAAGTCGGCCAGGCGGGTGGCTGCAAAGTCGCGCAGCGCGCGCTCGGTGAGTTGCTGGCCCTCCCGCAGCACCACGGCGGCGGCGACCTCTTCACCGAGTTTGTCATGCGGCATGGCAAAGGTCACGACCTGGGCTACCGCCGGGTGATCCATCAGCACTTCGTCCACCTCGCGGGGTGAAATCTTTTCGCCGCCCCGGTTGATGATTTCCTTCAGGCGGCCGGTAAGGCTCAAGTAGCCATTCGCATCGAGTATCCCCTGGTCGCCGGTACGGAACCAGCCGTTCACAAACGCTTCAGTATTCGCCGCCGGGTTGTTTTCGTAGCCAGCCGTGACGTTGTCGCCACGGATCACGATCTCACCGGTATCGCCAGCGGCCAGCAGCTTGCCGTGCGGGTCCATGATGGCGATGTCGGGGCCAGCGGCGATACCCACCGAGCCGGGGATGCGTTGGGCAGGTGGCAGCGGGCTGCTGGCCATCTGGTGCGCCGCTTCGGTCATGCCGTACGATTCGATCAGCGGTGCGTTGAATACCCGCTCGAGCTCTGCAATTACCTGCGGTGGCATCGACGACGACGACGAGCGGATAAATCGCAGCGGGTTGTCGGCAATGGTTTGTGTATTGCCGCCAGCACGGGACAAAATGGTCTGGTGCATCGTCGGCACCGCGGTGTACCAGGTGGGTTTGCACTCTTTCATCCAGGCAAAAAACTTCAGCGCGTTGAAGCCCGGGGTGCAAAAAATCTGGCTGCCCACTGCCATCGGTGCCAGCACCCCGGCTATCAGACCGTGGATATGGAACAGCGGCATCACATGCAGTTCCCGGTCATCCGCAGTGAGGCGCAGCGTGTTGCTGATGTTGCGTGCCGAGGCACACACGTTGCGGTGTGTCAGCGGCACGATCTTGGGCCGCGAGGTGGTGCCCGAGGTGTGCAGGATCAGCGCGACATCCTGCGTTTGCGCCGGGCCGCTGGAGCCGGGCGGGGTGGCAGGCACAGCGCCGTCGGCGACCAGCACAAAGTTGCCAGCACCCTGTTCGGGCAGCGGCTGTAGATACACGATATTGATGCCCAGCTTCTGTGCCACCCCCACTGCAGGGCTGTCGCTGCCTTGGGCCACGATCAAAGCGCTAGCGTTAAGGTCGCCGAGATAGAACGCGAACTCGTCGGCACGGTAGGCCATGTTCAGCGGTGCCGCCGTGCAGGCGCTGGCCACCGCCACGAAGGCGCAGGCCATCTCGGGGCAGTTGGGCAAGACAATGCCTATGCGGTCTCCGCGGCCCATGCCCATTCCATTCAAGGCCTGGATCGTGCGACCGATGAGCTGGTGCAGCCCTCCATAACTGAAGGGCACGCCGCCGGGGGAGGTCATTGCAATGGCATCGGGCGCTTGCTGCGCCACCATCTCGGACAGGGTGGTGAATTTGGTCATGGTCTCATCTTGCAAGGTGGCTTTGACTGGCGCTATGTACGGAATTACGCGCTGGCGCGCGCCGGGTTTGCGCCAATGCGCAATGTCGCACGTTGTGCCTGCAGCGTTTTGGCCAGCAGGCTGGCCAGCGCATACACGGCGTCAATAGTCGGGGTGGGTGTGCCGGTGATCGTGCCGAGCTCCATCACCGCACCTACCAGGGCCTGCAGCTCCAACACGCGGCCCTGTTCAACATCCTGCAGCATCGACGTCTTGTGTTGCCCTACCGCCTGCGCACCGGCGATGCGCTTCTCCAGGCTCACCTTGAACACCACGCCCAGTTTTTCGCCAATCGTCTGCGCCTCACGCATCATCGCGCTAGCCAGTGCGCGGGTGGGAGCAAACAGGCAGATGTCTTCCAGTGTGGCGTGGGTGAGGGCGCTGATCGGGTTAAAGCTCAGGTTGCCCCACACCTTCAGCCAGATCTCGGAGCGGATGTCGATAGACACCGGCGCCTTGAAACCAGCCTCCTTGAATGCGCTGCTGATGGCGCGCACCGAAGCGCTGTCGCTGCCGTCAATCTCGCCCAGCGTAAAGCGGTTGCCTTCGATGACCTTGATCACACCCGGGCGTATGACTTCGCTCGCGGGGTAGACCACGCTGCCAACCACACGGTTCACATCTATGTGTCGGGCGATTACGCCATCCGGGTCGACTGCAGTCACAGGACTACCAAGATAGGGGCCGGGCAGTTTGTGAAAGTACCACCACGGGATGCCGTTCTGCATCGTCACGATACGGGTGTCGCCATGCAGTAGAGGGGCAAGATCGGGCGCAACAGCCGCTACCTGGTGGGCCTTCATGCCGAGGATCACGAGGTCTTGCACGCCGGGCTGCGCGATCACATCGGTGACCCGCGCAGGGCGCACATGCAATTCGCTGCCGCTCTCTTCTATCAGCGTCATGCCGCTGGTGGCTACCGCAGCCAGGTTGGCACCCCGCAAGATCAAACTTACCTCGTGCCCACACAACGCCAGCTTGACGCCCAGCATGCCACCAATGGCACCGGCTCCCACAATACAAATCTTCATCCTGTTTTCCATGAATATGTGCGCATCAGCGCAGCACAAAATAAATCGCTACGCCGTAGAGTACTACCGCAAACGCCTTCTTGAGCGGTGCGATATCCATGTTGTGGGCTACCCGTGCGCCAAGTGGCGCGGTAGCCATGCTGGTGACTGACAGAACCGCCAGGCCTGGCCAATACAGATAACCAAACGCTCCGGCAGGCATCGGCGGCAGGTTCCAGCCCGCAAGCAAATAACCGATGGTGCCTGCCAATGCAATCGGAAAACCCAGCGCCGAGGAAGTGCCTACCGCTTTATGAATTGCCACGTTGCACCAGGTCATGAAAGGCACTGACACAAACGCACCGCCCGCACCCACCAGCGCAGACATGCCACCAATCACACCGCCCATGCCGAACATGCCCGCCGTACCGGGCAAAGTGCGCGAAGGTTTGGGTCGCCGGTTGAGAAACATCTGGGTCGCCGAGAACGCCACAAACACGGCGAACAGCAAACTCAGTATTTTTTCCGGCAAAGCGGTGGCCAGCTGTGAGCCCAGGAAAGCACCGACCACAATGCCCGGTGCCAGCAGGCGCGCCACCGGCCAAAGTACCGCGCCCCGCTGGTGGTGGGCTCTTACCGACGATAAAGATGTGAAACAGATGGTTGCCAGGGACGTGGCGATCGCCATCTTCACTGTGTATTCAGACGGGTAGCCACGGGCATTCAGGATGATGGTCAACAACGGCACCATCAGCATGCCACCGCCTAGACCGAGCAGCCCGGCCAGAAAACCGGTGCACAGACCGATCAGCAGCAGCTCAACAAACAGGGTGGGATTCAAGTCGCAAGCCGGAGAGCCCGGCAAAGGTGTCTGCAAGTGCCACCGGACCGGCATCCTGAACCGGGGTTCAGGTGGGCAAGGGCAGCATTGGCTTCGGGTTCATCTGACGCGAGATGATCACACCTGCCAGGCAATGTTCCAAGCCCGGGCTCTAAGAGCATTGGTTCAAGGAAATATAAAGCCCGATAAGCACCGCAGACAAAAACATTGTAGGCCCACAGAATGACCCGCGGTCGTGTGCTGCTGAAACCTGCATGCACTTTCAGATAAGTTGGCCGTCTTCACCAAGCGCTGCATCCAACCGGTCTAGCAAGCTAGACAAGGCCAGACCTTCGCCCATGTCACCGGCCCCTGCCGTATCCCCGGAAAGCGGCATCGGTGCGCTGGCCATACTTAAGGGTGCTGTTCCCCTCTCTCCCAGGTCAAAAGCCAGGTTCAAGGCGGCCAATACGGCAATCCGGTCGCGTGCGCGTACCTTGCCACCGTCACGGATCTTGCACATCGCGGTGTCTACCCGCTCCACTGCTTCAAGCAGCCGGGATTCGCCGCCCGCCGGGCAGCCGAGCAGATAACTCTGGCCCATGATCTGCACTTCGAGCTGCTTCATCGCGCAGCCTTGTGCGAGTTACCCGCGTTGGCCTCCGGCAGGCGGTCCAACAGGGCGTCCACCCGGGCCCGCGCGGCACCCAGGCGCGACTTGAGGGAGTCGCGCTCCTGGGTAAGTGCCTGGACCTGGCTGGTCAGCAGCACATTGGTGCGCTGCAGCTCTGCATGGCGCACCAGCAAGCGCTCCACACGCTCTGCAATCTGGTCGATTTGGGGCTGATTCGACATAGGACAAACATTGTAGGGTTTGTGCCACGACCGTCGCGTAAAATCCGCTGGTTGGTGCTCGCAGTGTGGTTCACATGCTGCAGTTCAACGGGAAGCAGGAGGGAACGCCGACACGGGCTACCTAACCTGCGCTGCCCCCGCAACGGTAAGTGGACGAGTCCCGCGACTCCGCTTCCATCACGGCCACTGAGCGTCATGAACACGCGCTTGGGAAGGCGATGGAAGTTGCTCCACCAGCCCGGATACCGGCCAACACGGTGGAGCCGCGCCTGCGTGGCTCCGTTACGCCCAAGGCTGTCGGGGACGACGGTCAGGGTTCTTTGTTGATTGTTACCACCATGAAAACCCGTGTTTCTCTCGCACCCGCGCGTGCGCTTCCGCGTGCGCTTCAAAAGCTCGCCTTGTGGCCATTGGCCCTTTTCGCCACGTATCCCGCACTGGCACAAACCCAGCTCAAGGAGGTGGTGGTCTCGGCCACCCGGTTCAACGAGTCGGCCGCCACGCTGCCGTTTGGCGTCAGCGTGATCAGTGCCGACGAGATCCGTGCCTCTGGCGTCAGCTCCGTGAACGAGGCCGTGATGAGGCTCTTGGGCGTTGTCGGGCGGCTGGACACGTCGGGCGGTAATAACTACACGTTGGATATGCGTGGGTTTGGTGCCGCAGCAGACAGCAACCAGGTGGTGATCGTGGACGGCTTGCGCCTGAACGAGGCTGACCTGACCAGTGCCGGGTTGTCCTCGATTCCGATTGCTTCGGTGGAGCGCATCGAAGTGATGCGTGGAACCGGTGCCGTTCTTTATGGCGAGGGTGCCACCGGCGGTGTGATTGTGGTGACCACCAAGTCGGGAACTGGTGTGCAACGCGTGACGTCGGCCGAGTTGTACGGTGCTGCTGGCACGCATGGTCTGCGCGAAGCACGTGCCAGTGCGGTCTTTGCCGCAGGCGGATTTTCAGTGGACGTTGCCGCGAGCAACCGCGACAGCAACGGTCACCGCAAGAATTTCGCATCCTCTTCGGACGCTGTGGCGGCGTCGGCGCAATGGAGCAACGACTGGCTGCGCCTGGGCGCACGGGTGGGCCGAGACGCCTCCAATAGCGGTTTGCCAGGTGCGTTGTCGGCGGCCGCGTACGCTGCCGACCCGACGCAGGCCGACCCGACGCGGGCCAGTTCCCTGACCGACTACGGTGCCAACCAGAAAAGCAATTCGGGTCTGTTCGTGGAAGCACACCTGGGCGACTGGCAACTGGCTGCGGACACCAACCGGCGCACCAAGACTTACGACAGCGTCGTTTTTGCAGCACCTTATGCGTATGAAGTCGAGGCCAGCAACTACAGCCTGCGCGCACGCCACCAAAGCCGTTTTGGCCAGTTCGACAATGTTTTTGTCGCCGGTTATGACAAGGCGCATTGGGACCGGACGATCACCAACGCGCTTTTTACACCGATTGGTACGCGTGCAACGTCCGAGACGTCCGCGTTTTATCTCAAGGATGATGTGACGTTGACCGCAACCGGCACCCGGTTTTCGCTCGGTGCACGCAGCGAAGGAATCGACAAGACAGAGTCGTCAACTGCCAGCGCACTGAATGAGCGCCAGCATGCCTGGGAAGCCGGTGTCAGCCAGCCATTCGGAGCCGGATTGAGCGGCTATGCCCGCGTCGGGCGCAGTTACCGGTTGGCGAACGTTGACGAATTTTCCTTCACCGTACCGGGAGTACCCTTGTTGGCGCAAACCTCGCGCGATCTTGAGTTTGGTGCCCGATGGAAAGTCGCCCAGAGCCAGGTCGATCTGCGTTGGTACCGCAATAGTCTGCGCAACGAGATTGGGTTCGATCCATCCGCGTCGGGGCCGTTTGGCCCGTGCTGCGGCGCAAATGTCAATTTCGATCCAACCAGGCGCCAGGGACTGGAGATCGAGGGTCGGCATGCGTTCAGCCCGACCCTGGATGTGCGACTCAATGCGGCGTTCCGGCAGGCAAAGTTTACTTCCGGCCCTTATGCGGGTAACGACGTGAGCCTGGTGCCGCGCAAAACGCTGGCGCTGCGCGCCGATTGGCGTCCGGCTGCTGGCCACACGGTGAACGCTGGTGCAACCTGGGTGTCGAGCCAGAGCCCTGACTTCGCCAACATGTGCCGCATGCCTGGTTACGCGACTGCGGATCTGCGGTATGCCTACCAGTGGGGCAGTGCCGAGCTTGCTTTGGGAATTGCCAATTTGACCGACCACAAGTACTACACCCAGGCTTTTCCGCAGGCTTTCCAATGCGCCGCCTCTCCGGTTACCACGGCGATTTATCCTGAAGCTGGGCGCACCGTCACGGCGTCTCTGCGTATCAAGTTCTGACCGCAGCGCGGACCCATGGCCAACGACGCTACTGCTTGTGCAAAGCTGGGTCCCCAGCGTATCGTCTGCTTGACTGAGGAGACTACTGAATGGCTGTACCTGCTCGGCGAAGACCGTCGTATTGTCGGTATCTCCGGCTACACGGTGCGCCCGCGCCGGGCGCGCGAAGAGAAACCCAGGGTGAGCGCTTTCCTGAGCGCGAAGATCGAAAAGATTCTCGCGCTGCAGCCCGACTGCGTACTGGGCTTTTCGGATTTGCAGGCGGATATCGCGGCGGCGTTGATCCGCCATGGTATCCAGGTGACGGTATTCAACCAGCGCAGCGTGGCCGAGATTTTTTCCATGATGTACCAGGTGGCCGCCATGGTGGGGCAGGCCGACCAGGGCCTGGCCCGGATCAGCGCCATACAGGCCGGGTTGGCAGCGATTTCTGACGCTGCGGCACGGCTGCCGCGTCGGCCGCGCGTATTCTTCGAGGAATGGGATGTGCCGCATATAAGCGCTATCCGTTGGGTTTCCGAATTGCTGGGCATCGCCGGTGGAGACGACTGTTTCCCCGAGCTGTCCGTAATGCCGCTGGGCCGCGACCGGATCATCGCCGATGGTGCCGACATAGTGCGGCGCAACCCTGACATCATCATCGGCTCCTGGTGCGGCAAGAAGTTCCGGCCCGAGAAGGTGGCGGCGCGTGAGGGATGGGCTGATGTGGCTGCAGTCCGGAACCAGCAATTGTTCGAGATCAAGTCGCCCGATATCCTGCAGCCCGGCCCTGCCGCGCTGACCGATGGTGTCGCCCAGTTGCACCGCATCGTGACGGTATGGAGCCAGAAGTATGGCCAATGAAGGCCGCGCGGCGGGCGAATTGCCATTTGCGCGCAGCCAGCTCATTCTGGGCGGCCAGAAGAGTGGCAAGTCGCGCCGGGCATTGGCACTAGCCAGAACCTGGCTGGCGCAGACGCCGGCCCACCGTGCCGTGTTGATTGCCACTGCTACGGGCAGTGACGCAGAGATGCGTGAACGCATTCGCCGCCACCAGCACGAACGCCTGCAAGACGTGCCCCAAATGCGCACCGTGGAAGAGCCGCGCGAGCTGGCGCAGGCCCTGCAAACACACAGCCGCGCCGAAACGCTGGTGGTCGTGGACTGTGTGACCTTGTGGCTCACCAACCTGGTGTGGCCGGAGCACCTGGCGCATGAAACAGCAGAAAAAGCCGCAATGGCCTTGCCCGACATGACGCTTGCCACCCAGGCGCTGCTGCAAAGAATTCAGCGGGCACCTGGCCCGGTGGTGCTGGTCAGCAACGAGATTGGCTTGGGGGTTGTGCCCATGGGGCCGGGGGTGC
>JANOCN010000373.1:0-1802 GCA_031412185.1 Betaproteobacteria bacterium
CGCACGCCAGGGGATACCGGTGTCACCCAAAGATCTGGAGCGGCTGGACACCGTGGCGATGTCGGCCGTGGACGGCCGCGTGAGTTGGCACCTCGAGGGCCCGGACAAGGCTGCATTCACGCTGACCCACCGGCCGCGTTATGTAGCAGACGACTTGCTCACGCTCAAATACGCGGTCACCGCCGGCATAGGCATCTGCCTGCTGCCTGGCTACATGTGTAGTGCTGAACTTTCGCATGGCGAACTGGTGCAGGTGTTGCCCGGCTGGGCACCACCGCCCGCCATATTTCACGCCGTATTCCCGTCGCGCCGCGGGCTGGTGCCCGCCATACGCAGCTTTCTGGACTTCCTCGGAGACATGATTCAGGAAGAAAACTACGTGTTTCCAGCTTGAATCGACGCCCGCAAAGCTATTGCGGCTGGGCAGGCTCCCGCAGCACGGCGGGGTCAAACGGCGTGCGGCTGAACACCTCGCGCAACATCGGTTCGAAATGGGCCAACGGTTTGCTGGGGTACGCCGGGTCAAACGCAGACTGGTCGTAGCGTTCGCAAAAGCGCCAACAGGCCGCGTACCACGGGTGGTCTTTGTAGGCCAGATGGCCGTGCGGGTCTTTGCCATAGAAGTGCGCGTAGTACTTCATCTGGAACAGGCCGTGTTTTTCCACGATCCAGGTGACCTCGGCGCGTACGTAGGGCCGCACAATCGCCGCTGCCAGCTGTGAATGGTTCTCGGGCGAAAGTTCATCACCCAGGTCGTGCACCAGCGCCGCCACGATGGTCTCGATGTCGGCACCGTCGGCCTCGGCCCGGCTGGCGCTTTGCAGCGAGTGCTCGAGCCGGCTCACCTTGTAGCCCTGCAGAGAGTCCCCGAGCCGCTCCAGCGCCACCAGCAGGCGGCTCGGCAGGTCGCGGATGTAGTCGGCCTCCAGTTTGTGCAGGAAGTGGTATTCCTCTGCGGTGCCATCCTGCATGGCGATGAAATCTACGGTTTCCATATCTGTCCTTTCTGCAATACAGCCGGGTTGGACCCAAACCGTCGCTCCAGTACCCGGTAAAGGCTGCGCGGGCCGTCCCGGTCAATATAACAACCCTGCAGCTGGCGGTGCCCTTCAGAAGGGTCAAACGACGTGCGGCCGTGCAAAACCCGGTTGTTGTCGAACATCATCATCTGACCGGCATCGAGCTTGAAGCGCAACTCGTACTGCGGGTCCTCCAGCAACAGGCCCAGACGTTTACGGGCGCTGTGAAAGCGGCGCGTGTCGGCGTCGGACATCAGCGGTATGTCGTCCAGCCGCGGGCTGTAATGCACACCGATCATCTCGCCGCTGCCGTCCTGCTCGATCATCGGCTTGATGGCGACAAGGCTGGTGCTGGCGTCGCGGTATTCGAAACGCACCGGTATCCGGCTCAACAGCGCAAACCCCTGCGGATCTTCGGCACGCAACTGCGTCGCCACTGCCAGGCTGTCCACCAGCGTAGACAGACCGCCCGAGGTTTCGTTTTGCAGGCACTGGAGCAACTGGATGCCAGGCACCGGCGTGCGGTACGGGTTATCGGTATGCGGGCCGAGCGCCACCGGGCGGTACGCCAGGTCGGTCGAATCGGGGCGTGAATAGACCTCGAAGAAGGCACCGAAGTTGGTGTCGCGCACAAAACCAAAACGCCGCGCTATCGCCAAAATGGAATCCGGTTGCGTCGGCGTGCCATGTACCAGCAGGAAACCCAAACTGATGAAGTCGTCCAGCGCGCGGTACAACACGTCGTCTTGCGCCAGGTCGCCCCACTGGTAGACCGGCTGCGGG
>JANOCN010000374.1:0-4883 GCA_031412185.1 Betaproteobacteria bacterium
CTGCGCGTGCTCAGCGCACAGCGCTGAGCCGCACGCTCAGTTCACAAAACGCATCCCGCCCCAGACCACGGCCAGCGAGGCCAAGGTCACCGGTATTCCGATGATCGCGTGGCGTCTCCAGTCGATCTCGATACCCTGCTGGCGCGCCAGGTCGGCCACGATCAGGTTGGCGATCGAGCCCACGAGCAACAGGTTGCCGGCGAAGGTGGTCACCATCCAGCATCACGCCGGCCTGCTCACCGCTGCCACCCAGGTGCGGCAGCAGCAGCATGACGGCGGGCACGTTGGACACCAGGTTGGAGAGCAGTGCGCTGGCCACCAGCAGCGGACCGGGGTCGGTGAGAACAACGCCCTGTGTACCCAGCCAGGCCACCGCTTGCGCAGCCAGTCCAGTGCTCTCGAAGGCATGATTCACCACGAACAGGCCCATGAACAGGATCAGCAGTGGCCAGTCGACCAGCCCCATGAAATGCGAAGTGTGAAGGCGCCGGCTCAGCAGCAACACGCCCGCGCCCACCAGCGCGGCCACGTCGCGCGGCCAGTCGGTGAACAGGAAGATCAATAGCAGCGCACCCGCAACGACCAATCCCTTGCTCGTCTGCCACGCGTCGAACGGGGGCTCCGCATCCACCCCCTCTCCCGCTGGCGGGAGAGGGCTGGGGTGAGGGCTCCCCGCACCCGCCCCCGCCTTCGCCCCTGGCCCGTACGCCAACCAGCCCCACAACAACACCAGCCCGATCAGCACCGGTGGCAGCGCCTGCCGCACATAACCGGCGAACGGGAGCTGCAGCACCGAGCCGATCAGCATGTTCTGCGGGTTGCCGATCAGCGTAGCGGCAGAGCCGATGTTGGCCGCGCAGGCGAGGCCGATCAGGAAGGGCAGCGGGTTGATGCCGCGCTGCAGACACAGCCGCGCCACCACCGGCGTCATGGCCAGACACACCACGTCGTTGGAGAACACCGCCGACAGTGCGCCGGCCACCACGATCAATGCCGCGAGCAGGCCGTTGCGCGACAACGGCATGGCGCCCAAGCGACGCGTCACCGCACCATAAAACCCACCCAGCCGCATCTGCGCCGACACCACCATGAAGGCGAACAGCAGCACGATGGTGGGCAGGTCGATGGCGCGCGCCGCGTCTTCCACCGGGATGCCCGCCAGCGCAATGACCGCTATGGCGCCCAGCAGCGCGACACCCGAGCGGTCCAGCTTCAGACGCGGCAGGCCGCCGAGGAACATGCCCAGGTAGACGATGGCGAATACGGCGACGACGCCCCAGTCGGTGGCGGTGGTTTGCAGGGCGGTGGTGGGCATGGACGGTGGAGCGGGATGCCGTGGATCGTAGCTTGCGAGCCCAGCAAAAAAGCCGCCCGAAGGCGGCTGGCGTGGCGAACGGGGCAGCGTGAACTCAGGCCTGCAACGCACTCTGGCGCTTTGCAGGCCTTACTTCGTCAGGCCTGCAACGCACTCCACAACTCCATGTCCCGCTCGGCGGTCCAGATGCGTGGGTTCTTGATGCCCTGGGCCTCGTCGTAGGCACGGCTCACATCGAACGGCAGGCAGTGTTCGTAAATGAACACGTGGCCAAACACCGGGTCCATGCTCTTGCGGGTGTGGGCCATTGCGGCCTTCAGGTCCATTTTTGCCGCGGCCGCTTCCTGGCCGCAGCGGTACAGCGTTTCGACCCATTGTTTGGTGTAGTCGATGGCCTTATTCACCTCGGCCGCACCTTTCATGGCTTCGCCCCGACCGGGGACGATGGCCTCGGCTTTGAGCGCACGCAACGCCTCCAGGGTGGCGGGCCACTCCTGCAATTGCGCGTCGCCGGTGTACACGCCGGCGTTGTACTCAACCAGGTCGCCTGAAAACAGCACCTTTTCTTCTTCCACCCAGGCAATCGTGTCGCCCCGGGTGTGGCCCGGGCCGGGATGCCAGATCTGCACCCGCACACCGCCCAGGTCAACCACCAGCTTGCCGGGCACCTCGCCCTGGGCCGGGTTGCCGCCGGCAATCACCATCGTTGGCCAGGTCAGGCCAGGCACGCTTTCGGCGTTGCGGAACAGGCGCGGAAAACGCTCCATCTCACTTTGCATGTCCTGCGCGCCGCGCTCGACGATCAACTCATACGTGCCCTGGCTGGCAATCACCTCGGTTGCGCCTTCGGCGGTGTAGGCACTGGCGCCCAGCACCCGTACCGCGTGGTAATGGGTGAGCAAGACGTATTTGATTGGTTTGCTGCTGACGCTGCGGATGCGGGCAATCAGGTCCTGCGCCATGGCCGGTGTGGCGGTGGCGTCGCTGACCATGATGAACTTGTCGCCGATGATCACGCCCGAGTTGGGGTCACCTTCTGCGGTGTAGGCCCAGCAGTGCGCGCTGAGCTGCTCAAAAGTGATCTTTTTGTCCGTGAGGTCGGACTGCGAGGCAAAAGCTTTCGACATGAAATCTCCGTGAGGTTTGGCCCGCAGGCCGGGGATGGCGTGATTTTACTATACGTAACTTATTACGAATAGTAAAACGCTCAGGTCCGCGGTCAGGCCAAGCCGCTCTCCAGCATCGCCACCACCTCATCGGCGTAGCCGCGATAACTCATCGGCCCGTCGGGCCGCATCCAGGTGAAGGTCCAGTTGATCATGCCAAACAGCATCATGGTCACGGCCGTCTGGTTGCCTGCGGTGATGCGCTGCGGGTAGGCACGCTTGAGGAACCGTGTCATGGCCGACACCACATCGCGTTGCCGGTCCAGAATCAGCTCGCGCTGCGCCTCGCCCAGAAACTTGGTGTCGCCGAGCAGTGCACTGTGGCGCGTCGCCGAGGTTTCATACTGGTCCAGAAAATTGCGGATCAGCTCATGCAGCGTCGCCCGGTCGTCCAGATTCTTGCGCTGGGCACTCGCATCGGTCTGGCCGATGATGGCCAGCAAATGCTGGGTGTAACGGTCCAGCAGGTCAAACAGGATGGCTTCCTTGCTGCCGTAGTAGTGGTACAGCCGTGCTTTGGAAGTGCCACATGCCGCAGCGATGTCGTTCATGCTGGCGGCCACATAACTGCGCTGGGCAAAGCACTGCGCGGCCACATCCAGAATGGCTTCGCGCTGAAGCTCGTGGGTGGCAGATTTTGGGCGGGCCATGCGCTATTGTGAAGCACAGGCGCGCACTTTAAGATCGCCGTTGCCATGGCTGCCGACCTCCACTTTGCCAATTACTGCTGCGAGCTTCTCGGCAGCGTCGGTCCCTGCACGGCGCGCCGCATGTTTGGCGGGTTTGGCATCAGTACGGCTGGCCTGAACATTGCCCTGCTGGCCGATCTGGGCGAAGGCGAGACACTTTGGCTGAAAGTCAATGACGAAACCCGCCACCTGTTTGAAGCCGCGGGTTGCCTGCCATTTGTGTACAAGGCCAAAGGCAAGCCGATGACGCTCAATTACTACAGCGCGCCAGAGGCCGCCATGGAGTCACCTCAGTTGATGGCGCAATGGGCCCGGCTGTCGCTGGAATGTGCCTTGAAAGCGCGTGCAGCCAAGGCGCCGCGTGCGCGGCCAGCTATCAAATCAATAGCGAAGCGCGGCACGACCTCGAGCAAGGCGGCGACGGGTGCAAGGGCCAGTCCGGCCGCCAGACGCCCCGACGCGCCGAGTGCCAGCCCCAGGGCCGCACGCAAGTCGCGCAGCGGCTGAAGCACCTGGCCGCGCGCGGCAACGTTGCGCGCAAGAACCGCCCCGCTGTGCACCAGCCCAAGGCCAGCGCTGGCCGGTAACGGGTCCCAGCTGAAATAGGCAGACGATGTGTCCGCGGCCTGCCACGGTTCCATCACCAGCGACTGACCGGGCAGCAGATACAGCACGTCGCCCGCCCCCAGAAAATGGTCGCCGCCGCGCACGCCGTCGTCGCGGTGAGCATTGTCAAAGGTGACCCAGACACAGCCGTGTGCGATGCGCAGCACCCCGGCAGACCTGGGCTGCAAGGTCAACGCGCGGCCGCCAGACAGCTTCCAGCAACCCGCCAGCCGTTGCGAGGACGTTTGTGAGGACAGCGCTGGGTGGGGCAGGGTGGTCATGGGGTTCTCCTGAAGACATCAACCGTGGATGGGAATCAATGATCGCGCCTAGGGGCTTGGCAGTCCAATGAAATCACGGTACGCTATTCATTCCGATATCGCATCAATCCATCCATCGACTGCCATGCTGCATTCACAAACCCATTTGCGCTCCCGGCCGGTTTCGGCGGGGCAACTTCGCGCCTTCGAAGCGGTCGCGCGCCACCTCAATTTCCGCGCCGCGTCCGAAGAGCTGGCGCTCACCCAGTCGGCGGTGAGCCGGCAGATCCAGGCGCTGGAGGAAGAGGTGGGCCTGAGCCTGTTTCACCGGCACACGCGCTCTGTCGAGCTGACCGGGGCCGGCGGTGTCCTGCTGCGCGCGGTCACGCCCTCGCTCGAACGGATCGACGGTGCGGTGCGCCAGATACGCCAGACGGCAGGCCGCAAAAGTGTTTCTCTCACCACCTTTGCCTCCTTTGCATCGATGTGGCTGATTCCCCGGCTTGAGGCTTTTCAGCGCGACAACCCAGATATGGACATTCGCATTGATGCGTCAGACATGTCGTTTGAGCTGGAAACCTCGGATATCGATCTGGCACTGCGGTACGGCCCCGCAGCGCGCATGCCGGTCGGCGCAGTGCGCCTGTTTGGCGAGCAAATGACGCCGGTGGTCAGTCCCTGGCTGCTCAAAAGCAGCCCACGGCTGAAAAAACCGGAAGACCTGGCGCACTTTGCGCTGATCGAGGCGGGCGACTCGCACTCCACCCACATGGAGTGGCTGACCTGGCGGCGCTGGCTGGAGGTTCACGGCACACCCAAGCTGGAAGGCAAGCGCTGGCTGTACTTC
>JANOCN010000375.1:0-3298 GCA_031412185.1 Betaproteobacteria bacterium
GAAGCCCTGCTCGCCCAGCACCATGAAGTAGATGCTGTGGGCGGCGCGGCAATCGGTTGGGATTGGTGAATAGAGGGCACAGACGTCCGGCTGCGCCACCATGAAGCCAGCACCGAACAGGTTGGACTTGGCGATGTTCCACGCCATCTCCCAGGCATTCAGGCGCTGCATTGCCGAATCATCCTGATCATAAGTTTGGATGGTTTGCATGCGCTCGGTCCAAGTGTCCGGCATGAAGGCAATTAGCCCAGCGGCAAGCACGAAGAAAACCAATGCAGATCGAAAGCGCGTATGGCTGCGCCACCACATTACGGCAGCCATCGCGCCGATGGCCAGGAGAGCCCCTCGCGACTGCGAACCCAGCGCCGCCGCCGCGCACAGCAGCATCGCGGTCAACAGGCCGAATCTGACCCAGACCTTGTCGGTCGTGAGACGAAGGAACTGCATTAGGGGGATGATCATCACCAGCGCCAGGGCCACCTCGTTATTGCCGCCGATGTAGGTGCCCTCCGGCCCCCAGACACGGTGGCTGCCGCCAGTCGCAAGTGTGAACAGCCCACCCTTCACGCCGTAGAAGCCGACAGAGGCGACGAGCACCCAGGCCAGCGCGATGATGTGCTTTCTTGTGTAGAGCAGCGCTAACGCGACAAGGATCATGAGATCGATTTTCATGACCCGTTTCCACAGCTCGAAGCTCGGCTCGAAATGGAAAGAGAACGGCAGCGTGATGGACATCCATAGCATGAACATCAGCAGTACTGCACTCTCACGCGTCAAGAACAAGTTGCGCCTGTCCCGGGTCACCAACAGCCCGATGAGTACTGCGCCTGCCATCGTCGCCGCCATGGGCATGGTTGCTAGCCGCCACGCGTAAGTGTGCGGATTCATGATGCTGATCCAGGTCCAAGCCAGCACGCCGATCCACGGACGACGCAATGCGATCAATGCTCCGGCGACAATGACTGCAAGCAGGAGAAGGTCACGCATGCGACGGCGACCGGGTCCAAGTGGTCAAGCGCTGAAACACTTCGGGTGAATGCACCAAGCGTCCCGCATCGGGGTGCACAACAACTTCTGGCGAGCTACCAACAGAAGTTTTGAGCACGGGGTCACCACGGCATTCGCACTCGCTCACGAATGGCCCTTGCTCCACGCGTCGCCTGCTGCCGCGTGCCCTTCATCGAGGTGAACGAACAGACCCGCGACCTTGGTTGCATGTTGACGCCAGGTTAGCTGTCCGCGACGGATCACGTCAGGCGCAGCCGCAGCAATTCGCTGGCGCAATTCCACGTCGACGCACAGGACGTCGAGGGCTTTCTCGATGCCGCCTGCGTCCTCTGGGTCGTAGAGCCATGCATCGACGCCATGGCTGAGGATCTCGTGGTGGTTCGCCTGATCCGGCGCTACGATGGCCCTTCCCAACGCCAGATACTCAAACAGGCACAACGGGGAGGCGTAGGGCACCAACGCAGTTTGTAGTGCGATGTCGAAGGCCATCGACAACGCCGGAACCCGCTCTCGCGGCACGACGCCGGTGAAGCTAAGTCGGTCGGCCGCTCCCAATTGGGTGGCGCAGGCTTCGATGTCAGCACGTGCGGGTCCGTCGCCGACCACGAGCAAATGCACGGAGTGCAATGATGAACGCGCTGCTACCCAGGTCATTACGCGCTCGAGCCTGTCCCATTCACGCACAAAGCCGGTAAAGCCTATGACCAACCGGCCTTGCAGGCCCAGCTCGCCCTTGGCCCGCTCAGTTGTGGGCAGATGACGGAAATGCTCTTCGTTGATCGCGTTCGGAACCACCTGGATCCGAGCCGGGTCAATGCCCTTGCTGACCATCAAGTCGGCCAGCACCTGGGTCACTGGAAGGACCATGTCGGCATGTCGCCAGACGTGCAGTTCAGCCCAATCCGCTAGTCGGGGCCACGAAAGCCCGCCGTACTCACGCCGTTCTACGGCCATTGGTGCATTGACCTCGAGAATTAACGGCAGGCCAAATCGCTTCTTGGCCCAGATTCCGGCAAGCAGATAGAGGTTGTAGCGTTCATAAATTCCGTCTGGCCGATCTTGCTTTATCGCAGCCGCCAAGCGGCGGTAAGCAACCCAGGAGTAGGCCAGTTCAGCAAGTTCATAGAGCGGGCGCGGCAAGAAGGACTTCAGCCGACCGACCCAGCCGGCGCTGCCACCCCCAGCATCCTCAACCCCAACATGCGGCGCGCACTCGGTGACGCTATGTCCCTGGGCCCGAAGGGCTTTGATCATTTCGGTGATATGAGTCGACTGACCATCCCGCGATGCTGTGCGGTGGTGATACAGGATCTTCATGCGCTCAAGGGCTCGATCGACGCAGAGGCGCGCGCCACAGATTCTTCACCGACCACATTGCGCAAGAAAGCGTCGTACATCAACAACGTCCAAAGAGGCGTACTGTGATCGCGCGTGCAGCTCTGATGTTGCTCGATCAATTGCCGCACCGTAGTGAGGTCGAACCAGCCGGAGTCGGCCAAGGGACCACCAAGCAACGCCGCCCGTACACGCGCCTTTAGTGGCCCACGGAACCAGCGCGCAAGCGGCACGGCAAAACCCATCTTCGGGCGGTACAGGACATCGTCAGGCAACTTGGGTTCCATCGCCTTCTTCAGCAGCCACTTGCCTTCGCCGCCGCGCAGCTTGAACGACGACGGCAGCGTCGCCAGCCACTCGACGAGCCTGTGGTCCATCAGCGGCTCGCGAACTTCAAGCGAATGGGCCATGCTGGCGCGATCGACCTTGGTGTTGATGTCGCCGACGAGGTAGGTCTTGGTGTCGAGATATTGAATTAGCGCCAGCGGGTCGTCGGTGTCCGCATTCGCGGCGTGGCGCTCGAACACGTCTTGTGCGTCGTAGCCGCCGAGTTCGGCCAAGAGGCGTGGGCTGAAGAGGTGCGCACGCAGCGGTGCGCGCAGGACCGACATTGAATGGAAATAGTCCTCAACCGGTGTGCGCGCCATGCTTGCAAAAGTGGTCTTGGCGCGCAGCATGCGGGGCGCCCAATCAGCCTTGGGATAGACGCGAGCAAGAGCGCCAAACAAAGGCCGACGCAGGCCCAAGGGCATGGCCGAACGTAGACGCTCTTCGAGCATGTGCTGGCGGTAGCGACGGTAACCGCCAAAGCTCTCATCGCCGCCGTCTCCGGACAACGCCACCGTGACATGCTTGCGGGCCAGTTGGCAAACGCGGTAGGTTGTGATCGCCGAGCTGTCAGCATAGGGTTCGTCGTACAGGCGAGCCAGCGTGTCGATAAGGTAGAAGTCGTCAC
>JANOCN010000376.1:0-5246 GCA_031412185.1 Betaproteobacteria bacterium
GAACAATGCGGATGATGACCAGGCTGACCAGGGCGGAAATCACCACAAAGGCAGGCAACACGGGCACAGTTGCCGCATGCACATGGTGGTAGATCACACGGCGCTGGCTGCGCCGGTAACTCGAGGGCGTGAGCACCACCACCAGCATCTGCGCGGCAAAATTCACCACTACCCACCAGCCTTCCGCCCAACGGATGAAGGCCTGAACCCAGCGCCCCGGGACAAGGTGCAGCGCAGTACCGGTGCTGCTCATGGGTTCAGGGCGGCGGCAGCGTCTGCAGCCGCCATGGTGCGTACACCGCGGGCCCGCGCTTGCTGCAGAAACTTTTCGCCAACGGCCTCGAAGCCGGGGATAGCGCTCATGCAATCGGTCAACAAGATGGTATTGCGCAGCCGTGCGGCGTCCATCTGCGCCAGCATATCCTCACCCGACGCCGCCACGCAGTGGCTCAGCGCCTCCCCCGCGACCACCAGCACCTCGGTGCCCGCACCCAGGCGCGCCATCAGTGCGTCGTTGTTGTGGCTGCGCGGGTCGTCAGCGCGGGGCACTTCAGCCCGGAACGCGCTGTATTGTTCGGTCATGGGGTGGCGCCCCTTGAGCACCTTTTCGCAGGTGTTTCCGCTGGCAAACTCCCACTTGGCAATGCTGTCGGACACCAGTGCATTGATATTGTGGCCCCAGGTACCCAGGACGCAGTGCACCGGCCATACGATCAGGCGCCGCTCGCCTGCAGCCTCCAGCGCGACCAGATAGTTCATGGCTTCGGCCTGGTGCGCCGGGTGGCGCGCCAGGAACCTGCCGCTGTGTGCGTCCGCAGCCGTGATCTGGGTAAATGGTGCCACGGCGCTGCCCTCTGGCGTGGTCCAGAAGGTGGTGCGTTCTATGCCTACGCTGGCATGCGAGTCGAGGGTGATGACCACGTCGTCAATGCGGCCACGCAAAGCATCCATGAAACCTGCCAGACGCGCCATATCGGCGCTGGCACCGGGCACCGGCAGAGTAGCACCTGCAATGTCCATGAAGTCATTCTGTGGGTCGATTACAAGCAGTCGGAGTCGTTGCATGGGTCTGATGTTCAAAGGCATGTGTTTGGCTACGATTGCGCATGGTAGCCCAAGGCCCATTGCACGTGTTCACGCACCAGGTCGCTCGGGTCGAGGGCACGCTGGCGCAGCGCCTGCTCCAGCGCCGGGTCAGGCTGGTGGCGCAGCGCATTGCCAAGCGCCACCGCAATGTTGCGCAGCCAGCGTTCATGGCCGATACGGCGGATCGCGCTGCCTTCGGTATTGCGCAGGAATTCGGCTTCGCTCCAGCCGAACAGCGCGACCAGCTGGACCCCATTGAGGCCAGCGCGGGGGTCAAAATCGGGTAACGCGCTGCGCTTTGCAAACTTGTTCCAGGGGCACACCAGCTGGCAGTCGTCGCAACCGTAGATGCGGTTGCCGATCAAGCCGCGCAGCTCCAGCGGGATCGGGCCGTGGTGTTCGATAGTGAGGTAAGAAATGCAACGGCGTGCATCCAGCTGGTAGGGGGCCACAATGGCCTGGGTCGGGCATACGTCGATACAGGCCTGGCAGTGGCCGCAATGGCCGGTTACGGGGCTGCTTTCCGGCAGCGCCAGGTCGAGATAAATTTCACCCAGAAAAAACATCGAGCCTGCATCACGGTTCAGCACCAGCGTATGTTTGCCGCGCCATCCCTGGCCACTGCGCACTGCCAACTCGGCTTCCAACACCGGTGCCGAGTCCGTGAACACGCGGTACCCCAGCGCGCCCACCTGCTGCTGTATGCGCTCGCCAAGCTTTTGCAGGCGCTGGCGCATGACCTTGTGGTAGTCCCGGCCACGGGCATACAGAGACACCACACTTTCGCTGCTGCGCTTAAGGTGCGCGAATTCGATTGCTTGCCAGCCCTCGGGCGTCAGCGTCGGCAGGTAGTCCATCCGGGCCGTCACCACACTTGCCGTTCCAGGCACTAGCTCGCCCGGTCGCGCACGTTTGAGTCCATGGGCCGCCATATACCCCATGCCACCATGGAACCCCCGCGCCAGCCAGGCCAGCAAACCGGGCTCCGCGCTGGACAGGTCGATGCCCGCCACGCGAATTTGGGAGAATCCAAGCTCCTGGCCCCAGGCCTCTATCCGAGAAACCATTTGACTGCCATCAACGAGCGACTGGGTGTCCTTCACCAGCCCATTGTAAAAAGTCTGGTCTGGGCCAACGAGGCACAAACGCAATTGTTTGCCGCCGCGTTGGCCAGGCAGGATGCGTTGCGCGACAGTTTTGTGGCGTTGCGCGGGGAGCTGGGTGCGGGCAAGACCACGCTGGTGCGGCATCTCCTGCAGGCGCTGGGTGTGTTGGGGCGCATCAAGAGCCCGACCTACGCCGTGGTGGAGCCCTATGAACTGGCATGCACACCCACCGACCCGCGCCCGCTTGCCATCTGGCATTTTGACTTTTACCGTTTTGCCGACCCGCGTGAATGGGAAGACGCGGGGTTTCGGGATATCTTTGCCAGCCCTGGCCTGAAGCTCGCCGAGTGGCCCGAGAAAGCCGCAGCCTTCCTGCCGGTGGCCGACCTCGTGGTGAATCTGGACGTGTTGACTGATGACACGCGGCAAGTGCGCCTGGTTGCCCAGACAGCGGGCGGAGCGGCGCTGGTGGCGGCGGTTACCGAATGACGCCGCAGCCCGGCCTACAAGTGCGGCGACGGGATCTGCTGCGCCAAGGTGCGTTGGTGCTATTACTGGGCACGGCACAGATCGCGCGGGGGGCCACCATCGTCGCCGTGCGGGTGTGGCCGGCCCCGGATTACTCGCGCGTGACCATCGAGTCGGACGGCGCACTCAAGACAACACAGACTTTTGTGGCCAACCCACCACGCCTGGCGGTGGACATCGAAGGCATCGACCTGAGCCCGGCGCTGCGCGAGCTGGTGGCCAAGGTGCGCTCCGACGACCCGACCATCGCCGGCATCCGTATCGGACAAAACGCGCCAAACATTGTGCGGCTGGTGCTGGACCTGAAGCAGGCGGTATTGCCGCAGGTGTTCAGCCTGCCTCCGGTGGCGGCTTACCAGCACCGGCTGGTGTTTGATCTGTACCCTACCAAAGTGGCAGACCCGCTGGAAGGCTTGATCGCCGAACGCCTGCGCGAGAAACAGCAAGCCGACACGGGACCAGTGCCGGCAAAACCGGCCTCAGCCACAGCCGAGAGCGACCCACTAGGCGACCTGATCGCCCAGACCGGGCGCAGAGCGACGCCCAGCGCCGCTGCCAGCGCAGCCATCGCAGCCGGAACTTCTCCTGCCGCTGCAGCCGCCAGTGCTGCCCGAACCCCCGGTGGTTCCCCAGGCCAGAACATGACCCCCTGGCCCCGTACCGATCGCCTCATCATCATTGCGCTTGACCCTGGGCATGGCGGCGAAGACCCGGGTGCCGTCGGTCCGGGTGGTACCCGCGAAAAAGACGTGGTGCTGCGTATCGCCCACCTGCTACGCGACCGTATCAATGCCACCAGCGTCAACGGCAACGCGATGCGCGCCTACCTCACGCGTGACTCGGACTTCTTTGTGCCGCTGAATGTGCGGGTGCAAAAAGCCCGGCGCGTGCAAGCCGACCTGTTTGTCAGCATCCACGCAGACGCCTTTTTTACGCCACGCCCGCAAGGTGCCAGTGTGTTCGCGTTAAGCCAGGGCGGTGCGTCGAGCAGCGCAGCACGCTGGATGGCCGACAAGGAGAACAAGGCCGACCTGATCGGCGGCCTGAACGTCAATGCAAAGGATGCCGAAGTGCAGCGCGCGCTGCTGGACATGAGCACCACCGCACAGATCAAGGACAGCCTCACGCTGGGCACTGCCATGCTGGGTGAAATCGGGCGCGTGGGCAAGCTGCACAAACCCCGGGTCGAGCAAGCCGCCTTTGCAGTGCTGAAGGCACCCGACATTCCCAGCGTGTTGGTGGAGGCCGCATTTATCAGCAACCCGGAGGAAGAGGCCAAACTCAATAGCGACGAGTACCAGCAGCAACTGGCGAATGCCTTGATGCGTGGCATCCAGCGCTACTTTGCGAGGAATCCGCCGCTGGCCCGCAGTCGGGCCATCTAAGGTGGTGGTCAGTTGCCGGTAACGCCCATGGAATATCGGCGCAGATCAACGTTGGAGATGAGGCACAACCCGTCACTGCCTGACGCAGCAGCTTATAGACGCGCCTGCGTGCTCCGCACTCGCGCGTTGGCCTTGCGCCGTGCCTTCCATGCACCCAGAAAGACCAGCAGCCCGGGCACAAAAATCATCGCCCAGATAATCTTGTCCAGGTGGGTTTTGACAAACGGAAGGTTACCGAAGAAGTAGCCCACCGTGACGATGCCACCGACCCACAACGCGCCGCCGGTGACGTCGTAGAAGGTAAATTTGGAGCGCGTCATCTGCGCGACCCCGGCCACAAAGGGCGCGAAAGTGCGCAGGAAAGGCATGAAGCGCGCCGCCACGATGGTGATGCCACCATAACGTTCGTAGAAGTCATGCGCCTGGTTGAATGCACGCTTGTTGAAAAACTTCGAATCTTCCCACTGGAAAACCTTGGGGCCGAAATAGCGACCGATGCTGTAGTTGCACTGGTTTCCCGCCACAGCGGCAATAAACAGCAGGCCCACCACGAGCGGGTAATTCATCAGTCCCACACCACACATGGCGCCCACCACAAACAGCAGCGAGTCCCCCGGCAGGAAGGGCATGACGACGACCCCGGTCTCGACAAAAATTATCACAAACAGCAGCGCGTAGACCCACGCACCGTAGTTCAGCACAAAAGCCTCCAGGTATTTGTCTACATGAAGGATGAAGTCAAAAAGCAGGGCAACGAGTTCCATGGGGCTGGATTATCCGTGCCAGCGAAACGATTGCTGCCGCCACCTAGAATCTGGCGGTGAATGCCGTTCTTGTCCCCTCCCCGCGCCGGGTGATCCGCGAGTTGCCCGATGAGCTGATCAGCCAGATCGCCGCCGGTGAAGTGGTGGAACGCCCGGCTTCGGTGGTCCGTGAACTGGTGGACAACGCGCTGGATGCCGGTGCCACCCAGATCACGGTGCGTCTGCTGGCCGGTGGCGTGCGGCTGATAGCGGTAGAGGACGATGGCAATGGCATCCTGCGCGAAGAGCTGCCGATGGCGCTCAAGCGCCATGCCACCAGCAAAATCAGCAACCTGCATGACCTGGAGTCGGTGGCCACGTTCGGGTTCCGCGGCGAA
>JANOCN010000377.1:0-1644 GCA_031412185.1 Betaproteobacteria bacterium
GCGGGATAATCTGGTCGTCACACGCCAGGCGGTCTGCTGGCAAGTCGAGGAAAAGAAGCTGCTGAAAATTTATCGGGCGCTGCCATGAAGGTGGCAGTTGTCTACCAGTACTACCAGGGCCATGGCGCGCCGGGTCACTCCCTGGTCTATGAGCTGACGCAGTTCCTCGCTGCCCAGGGGCACGACGTGACTGTGGTTTCGGGCGAGACCGGGTATATGCGGCGAGACCTGCCTACACTTCCATGGTACCGGCGCATCGTCAGGCGCGAACGCGATGGCCTGGTAAATGTAGTGCGTACCTACACGTATTCCGAACTGCATCGCAGCTACATGGGGCGATTGCTCAGTTTTATCTCGTTCTCGTTGTCCTGCCCTATGGGTTTGGCGGCGATAGCCAAACCGGATGTCGTGTTGGCCTCGTCGCCGCCCATTTTTCCGATGTTTCCTGCCTGGTTGGTGTGCAAGCTGCGGCGCATTCCTTTCGTGCTGGAAGTGCGTGACCTGTGGCCCGCTTCTGCGGTGCAGATGGGGATACTGAAGAACCGTCAGTTGATTGCCATCATGGCGTGGATGGAGAAGTTGCTCTACAACCAGTCCAGCAGAATCGTTGCGCTCACACAGGGTATCAGCGACGACATCAGCAGTCGTGGGTGGCCCAAAACCAAGATCGAGCTGGTCACCTGTGGTGTGGACTTCAACCGCTTGTACGTGGACGTTCCCGGTGCCGAGTTCATCCGGGCGCGGTACGGGTGGCAAGGCAAACAGGTAGTGATGTATTTTGGTGCGATCGGTGAGGCCAACAATATTCCGGTTATTCTTCGGGCAGCCCATCGGCTCAGAGAGCGCGGCGACATCCTATTTGTGCTGGTGGGCGACGGCATGAAGCGTGACGCCACCGAACAGCAGGTGGCGATGGAAGGTTTGAAGAATGTTCTGGTTCTTCCGCCCGTGCCCAAAGACGACGCGCGCCTGTTCATCAATGCAGCCAACCTGTGTCTGGTCACCCTGCGCGATATTCCACTTTTTGACGGTGCGATTCCGACCAAACTTGTTGATTACATGGCCTGCGGAAAACCTGTGCTTTGCGGCATCCGCGGGGAGGCGCAGCGTATCGTCAATCAGGCCAATGCAGGGGTCATCTTCGAGCCTGACGATGACGCACAACTTGCGCGCCTGATCGTGGAACTGCTGGGTGATCGCGCGCGAACGGCCGTGATGGGCACCAACGGCCTGATGTATGTGCAGGGCCGGTTCTCGGTCGTGAAGATGCACGATCAGATGGAGAAGCTCTTGCAGGTGGTGGTCGGCCCAGGCACCGGCAGGCCGGCTGCAGGTGGTGAGCGGGGCTGATCGATGGCGCACAAAGTCAGGCGTGTCGCCTTGGTGGGTGCCTCCAGCCAGATTGGTCGGGCATTGCTGCCCCGGCTCGCGGCTGCGGGGGTCAGCAGCTACCGGATCGGCCGTGAGCCCGCGCCGGATGGCGCTGACCCGGTGTCCGTGTTCGATGAACAGCGCGCGTGTTTCACCCCAGCGCTGGATGGGGCGGACGCCGTGATTTCGCTGGCACCTCTGCCAACGGTTGCCACGGTCCTGAAGATGGCAAAGGTTCTGGGCGCGAAGCGGGTAATTGCTTTTGGTTCGACC
>JANOCN010000378.1:0-2886 GCA_031412185.1 Betaproteobacteria bacterium
CAAAACGGGTCCAATCCAGGCGCAAAAACGCAGCCGGGGTTGGCCCCCGGCAAGGCTTTGCAACGCCGAGTGGGCCTGTTTTGGGGCTACCCCGGCGCGGGCGCATTCGATTGCCTCTCACGCTCTGAGCCCTTGTCACCTTGGTGGCCCGCCCCGATTGTCGGAGCGGGCCATTTGCATTAAGGTGCCAAGGATGAACACTACCCACCTCTTGGTCCGTAAAGACAAGTTGCAGCAAACCGTGCTGCGCGAGCGGCCAGACCAGCCGCTGGCAGACGGCCAAATACGCCTGTCCATCGACCGGTTCGCGCTTACTTCCAACAACATCACCTACGCAGCATTCGGTGACGCCATGAACTATTGGGCGTTCTACCCCACCGGCGAGGACGGCTGGGGCAACATTCCGGTGTGGGGTTTTGGCGATGTAGTGCAGTCCAGCCACCCCGGGGTTGCCCTGGGGGAGCGCGTGTACGGCTACTTTCCGATGGCGACGCAGGTGGTGCTGGACCCGGTACGCCTGTCACCTGCCGGTTTCACCGACGGGGCAGCGCACCGCAGCGTTTTGCACCCGGTCTACAACCGCTACACGCGTTGCGCAAGTGATCCGTTTTATACCCACGCTACAGAAGATCTCCAGGCCCTGTTGCGGCCGCTCTTCACCACCTCCTGGCTGATCGACGATTTTCTGGCCGACAACGCATGGTTCGGGACGACCGGAAATGCTGCAAGCCGAGCCACCATCTTGCTGTCCAGCGCGTCGAGCAAGACGGCCTTTGGCACCGCCTTCGTGTTGGCGCAGCGCAGCGGTATCAACGTGGTGGGCCTGACCTCGGCCGCCAACGTCGCGTTTTGCGAGAGCCTGGGTTGTTACCAGCGCGTCCTGTCCTACGAACAGCTCGACCAGATTGCCGCCGACACGCCGTGTGTCTATGTGGACTTTGCCGGCAATGCCGCTTTGCGGTTGGCCATCCACAGCCGTTTCCCAGCGCTTGCTTACAGCTGCTCCATTGGCGGCACGCATGTCGAACAGTTGGGTTCCGGCAAAGGCTTGCCGGGGCCGAAGCCGGTACTTTTCTTTGCCCCTGCGCAAATCAAGAAGCGGCACAGTGAGTGGGGCGCCGAAGTGTTCGAGCAGCGCCTGCTGAAGGCCTGGAACGCGTTTGTGGAAAAAGTGCGCAACCCGGTCGCGCCCTGGCTCTTGCCAGAGTGGCACGGCGGCCCTGCAGCGACGCTGGCCGCATACCAGCAAGTGCTGGCCGGGCGGAGCGACCCGCGGCGCGGATACATGGTGTCGCTGCGCGGATAACCCGCCCGCAGAGCGGCGCAGGCAGTCCCGCGCAGACGCTTGAGCTGTCAGGGCAACAACTGCCTGGTAAAGGTCTCGGGGTCAATGTTGGCACCGCAGACCACCACGCCAACACTTTTACCTTCCAGTCGTGTGCGCAGCGGGAACATCAGCGCGGCCAGCGCCGCCGCACCGGCAGGCTCGACCGCAAGTTTGGCGCAGCGAAAAAGCAAACGCATACCCTGGCGAATCTGGTCGTCGCTCACCAGCACGACTTCGTCGACAAACTTGCGGTTGAGCGCAAATGAATACGGCTCACAGCGTGGTGCGCCGAGCGAGTCGGCAATAGTGCGTACAGCATCAATGGCCTGGGGGGACCCTGCCTTGAGGCTGCGGCTCAGACTGTCGGCCCCTTCGGGCTCCACCACGTAGACGGCGGTGTGCGGGCTCATCTGCTTGACGGCGCAGGCGACACCGCCGGTTAAACCACCACCACCGGCAGCCACTATCACGGCGTCCAGTGACGCGCCAGCCGCACGCACCTGGTCGATAAACTCCATGCCGACCGACGCGGTGCCCAGCGCGGTTTTGGGGCCTTCGTACGGATGCACAAAAGTGCGACCTTCGGTGTTCTCGATTTCCTTGACGCGGGCAAATGCGGCGTGTACGTTGTCGACCAGTTCGATTTCGGCGCCCAGTTCGCGGCAGACCTGGATCCGGAACGGGTTGGCACTCCTGGGCATCACCACTTTTGCAGTCGTGCCCAGCCTGCGCGCGCAATACGCCAGGGAAATCGCGTGGTTGCCCGCCGAAACACCCGTGACGCCGCGCGCCAGTGCCGCAGCATCCAGGTCCAGCATCACCGACAGTGCACCGCGCGGCTTGAAACTGCCGGTGCGCTGGAACAACTCTTCCTTGAGCCATACCGACGTCGAAGTGCCCACATGCATCGCCAGAGCGTCGTCCACCAGCAGCCGGATCGGGGTAGTGATAACAAGATCGCCAAGGCGCGCGCGATTGGCGCGTATGGCGTCGATGGTGGGTGCAATTACCTCAGAGGTGTTCACGTGTTTCGAGTCCTGTGTTGGTGGCAGCGCAGGCGCGGCCGGTTCAGGTGGGTATAGTACCGCGCGGGTCGGCGTCGCTGTCGCCGCTGTCGTTGTCGTCGCAGTGTTCGTTTCATTCACACGCCTGCGCATGTACAAGCCGACGACTTCAGGGGAACGGCTCCGGATAGTTTTGGGTCTTCGTGATGTCGCGTGCGAGAGCTTCTGCGGGCCGACGACGCCGGGCGAATGCCTTCGTTCGTGTCACCCGCCCTGCGGACTCCTTCTCTACCTCACTGCGCCATCCACCCAGCATCATCGGCTGCGCGCGTGGTTGGTGTGCCGGGGCCAAGAGACCGCGCGCTCACCGTCCTCGCAGATCAGGTCGATGCGGCGCTCGGCGCAGTGAGGTAAAGAAGCAACTGTGTTCAAAATCAAGCTGCTTTTGCAATATTTTCATGCTTCATGTCCTGTGCATATGTCTGGCTAAAGGCCCGTCCTGAGCGCACGACTGCGTTCATGATGACCAGCAGCTTGTGCATGCATGCCACGATG
>JANOCN010000379.1:0-2171 GCA_031412185.1 Betaproteobacteria bacterium
CGCGCAAGCCATCGCAGAGGCCGCGCAACCCCGCCACAAACATGCGGCCATGGGCCAGCTCAATGTCTCCCAGCGCCGCAGGCGGGGCTTCGCGCTGGTCGAGCGCATCACCAACTCCACTGATCAGCAAACGGTCTGCAATCGCATCCAGTCTTAGCGGAGATTCCGGGTGCCCGCGCCCCATTTCATGTTTGCGGCAGTCGCCGTGGGTAAAGTATCCGGTCTTGTTCATCGGGCGCGCGTTGGTCTCGAAATTTCGGGTAAGGTCATGCCATGTTTGCACAACAAAAGCTTAAATCACTCCTGGATCAGCTTAACACGGTGATTGTTGGCAAGCCTGGCCAGATCCAGGATTGTGTTGCCTGTTTGCTGGCCGGTGGCCACCTATTGATCGAAGATGTTCCAGGGGTCGGCAAGACCACCCTGGCGCACGCGCTGGCCCGCACTTTCGGCCTGCACTTCTCACGCGTGCAGTTCACCTCCGACCTGATGCCCAGCGACCTGTCGGGTGTGTCGATTTACGAACGCGGCAAAGAGGCCTTCGTATTTCACAGTGGCCCAATTTTTGCCCAGGTGCTGCTGGCCGACGAGATCAACCGGGCCAGCCCCAAAACCCAGAGCGCGCTGCTGGAAGCGATGGAGGAGAAACAAGTTACCGTAGAAGGCGAAACACGCGCCCTGCCTTCGCCGTTTTTCGTCATTGCCACGCAGAACCCGCATGACCAGCTCGGCACCTACGCGCTGCCGGAGTCGCAGCTGGACCGCTTCCTGATGCGTATCTCGCTCGGTTACCCGGACCACGATGCCGAACGCGATCTGCTGCGCGGCCATGACCGGCGCGACCTGGTGCTGGCATTGCCGGGCTTGCTTTCGGCAACCGAACTGCAGCAGCTACAGCGCGACGTGCTGGCGGTTCACGCGTCGGACGCCCTGCTGGACTATGTGCAGGGCCTGATCGCGGCCACGCGGTCTGGAAAGTGGTTCCTGCAGGGGTTGAGCCCGCGAGCAGGCATGGCCATCCTGCGCGCTGCACGGGCGCAAGCCCTGTTGGAAGGGCGCAACTATGTGGCTCCGGATGACGTGCAGGCGATCCTGCCGCAGACCATTGCGCACCGCCTGATCCCGGTCGGGGATGCCGGCCGCGGTGCCATCGAGCAGGTGCGCGCGATGGTAGCGGCAGTGGCACTTGCCTGATAGCCACGGCGCTTCGCACCCGACATCATGGCCTCAGTGTTTACACATCCGCTCCTGCACCCCGCGGCGTGGCTGCAGCACCGGTTCCAGCGCTGGTGGCAGGCCCGGCTGCCGCTGCGCGACACCACTGTGCTGACCCAGCGCAATGTCTATATCCTGCCCACACGACCCGGTTTCATGCTCGGGGCCACGCTGCTGGTGTTGCTGGTGGCATCGATCAATTACCAGCTAAATCTGGGCTACCTGTTGACTTTTCTGCTGGCCGGCAGTGCCTTGGTGGGCATGCATTTGTGCCACGCAACACTGCGCGGGCTGACGCTGCATATGTTGCCTTGCCAGGCCAATTTTGCGGGCGCCAGTGCTACGCTGGGCGTGCGCCTGGTGAGCGCGCGCAAAACTGTGCGCCACGGCATCGGCCTGTCGGTGCTGGGTGCGCAGCACTGGATCTGGACCGATGTGCCAGGCCAGGGGAGTTGCACCGTGCATGTGGCGTTCCAGCCTGGGCGCCGGGGCCTGCACCTGGTGCCCCCGCTAACTGCCGAAACACGTTTTCCCCTTGGCACGTTCCGGGTCTGGACGGTTTGGCGGCCCGCCTCCAAAGTGCTGGTCTACCCGCAGCCAGAGCCGGTGCCACCGCCACTTCCGCCCGGGGAACCGCGCGCAGCCGGTGCCGCCCAGGCCCAGCAAGCGCGCCCCAGCGGCGAATACGATGGGGTGCGGGCTTACCAGCGCGGTGACCCGCTGAAGCTGGTAGTCTGGAAGAAGGCGGCAAAAACTGGCGAACTGGTGAGCCGCGACACGCACCAGGCGCAACGCTTCGAGATGTGGCTGGATCTGGCGCAGACCGGATTACCCATGGCGAATGTGGGCACCGGGCCGATTCTGGAACGCGCACTGTCGCGCCTGTGTGCGTGGGTGCTGGCAGCCGACCAGCAGGGATTCGATTACGGTTTGCGACTGGGTCTGCAGCAGATTCC
>JANOCN010000380.1:0-12930 GCA_031412185.1 Betaproteobacteria bacterium
AGCATCGCTTCACGCACCGGTGTTCGCGAGACTGCAAAGCGCCGTGCGATCACCTCCTCATCCAGCGGCGCACCGGGGCCGAGCTGCCCGCCAAAGATGTCTTTCTCCAGCGCAGTGCGAGATTGTCCGCAGTGCGCTGGAGAAAGACATCTTTGGCGGGCAGCTCGGCCCCGGTGCGCCGCTGGATGAGGAGGTGATCGCACGGCGCTTTGCAGTCTCGCGAACACCGGTGCGTGAAGCGATGCTCCAGCTGATCGAGGCCGGACTGGTGGAAAAACCTTCGCGCCAGCGTGCTGTGGTCGCCCCGCTGGATGTGCGCCGGCTGATCCAGATGTTCGAGACCTTGTCGGAACTCGAGGCGGTGTGTGCCCGCTTTGCGGCCCGCCGCATCAGCACCGATGAGAAAGATGCGCTGTGCGCCATCCAGGGCGCGTCGGATATAGCGCTGGCGACAGGCGACGAAGACGAATACGGCAGGCAGGGCATCCGTTTCCATGTGGCAGTCTGGCGGGCCACCCATAACGAGGTGTTGTTCGAAACCACGCGGGCCATTGCGGTACGTCTTAACCCTTACCGGATGTTCCAGTTGCGTTCCAAAGGGCGACCCGAGGCCAACAACGATGACCACAAGGCGCTGCTGGCCTTGATTCTTGCAGGCAACGGCGAAGAGGCCTACACCGTCATGCGCGGGCATGTCACGGTGCAAGGTGATGTATTGGCAGAGTACATCTCTTGCGCGCCGCGGCCAGTGCTACAAAGTGAATACTCTTAAAAATACTTGACTTGTTCAAAGAATATATGGATAGTACTGAATAAATATAATGACCCGCAATTACTGAACTCAAAACAGGAGACAACATGAAGACATTGCCAATAGTTCGACTTCTCACCCTTTCAGCCGGGATGGCGCTCGCATGCAGCGCCGCCCTTGCAGCGGATCGCAAGATCGTCATCCTGCAAGCCCTGACCGGTGGTGCCGCCTTCGTTGGAGTGCCCGCTTCCGAAGGAATGAAGTTTGCCGTCGAAGAAATGAATGCGAAGAATTTCCTCGGTGCCGACAAGATTGTTGTGGAGGTGGCCGATAGCGCTTCCGCCCGGCCTCAGGCGATGGCGGCCGTAACGCGTTATGCGGCTGACCCGAGCGTGTTGTTCATTCTGGGCCCCACCACTGCGCCGGAATCCATTCCGTCCGCCGGCGTGGCCAATGACGCCAAGATTGGCATGAAGGCAATGACCAATGCCATTGCGCTGCTTACTGCAGGTCCCTGGGGTTTTATCTCGGCGCAGCCGCCGTCCATCACCATGCCCCAGCTCGGCGACTATGCGGTCGACGTTGCCAAGGTGAAATCCTGCGCGACCATTCGTTTCGCAGACAACGAGGCCTATGTCGATCTGGAGCGCCTGTTCGTCGAACATACCGAGAAGCGTGGCATGAAAATCGTCGATCGCACAGGTATCAAGCAGGCGGATTCGGATTTCTCCACCATTGCCACCCGCATCGTTGCTGCCAAACCCGACTGCGTCGTGCTGTTCACACTCGGGCCGTCGGCTGCCAATCTGGCCATCCAGCTGAAGCAGGCTGGCCTGCCAGCCAGCGTCCGGCTGATCGGCCAGAGCGGACTGTCGTCGCCGCAGTTGGTGCAGATCGGTGGTGCCGCAGTGGAAGGACTGGTCTTCAATTCGGACTGGACACCCGGCGGCAATTCGCCTGCCGGTCAGGCGTTTGCAGCTGCCTACAAAGCAAAGACAGGTAAGGATGCCGATAACTGGGCGGCGCTGGGTTACAGCTACATGACGGTGGTGGGTAACGCGCTGAAGGCGGCAGGCCCGAACCCTACGCGCGAGTCGCTGCGCGATGCGATGACCAAGACGAAAGATGTGCCGGTGGTGGTTGGCAGCGGCAAATACAGTTATGTGAACCGCATTCCGACCTACGGTTCGACCTTCCTGATGGTCAAAGACGGAAAGTTCATTCCCGCGCCCCAGTAACCGCAGGCTGATTGATCGCGTGCGATTGGCTCAGTGGCAGGCTTGTGCGTGGGCACCTGGAATCCTATCGGTGAATAAGATGCACTGCGTCACAACCCTGTCATGATTGCACAGCAGGTCTTGAACGGGCTGGTCCTGGGTGGCGTGTACGCGCTGTTTGCCCTCGGCTTCACGCTTATATTTGGCATCCACCGCATCATGAACATGGCGCATGGAGCGGTGTTTATGTCCGGCGCCTTTATTGGTTTGTACACCGTGCGCCTTGGGCTGCCAATATGGGTGGCGCTGCCTGTTGCCATGCTGGGTGCGGGCCTGATTTCCATCCTGGTCGAAGTGATTGCGTTCAAGCCGCTGCGCAAGCTGGCACTGGCCGACGCGGAGCTGGCCTCGATCATCTCCAGCATCGGTACCGGGCTGATTATTTTGAGCATCGGGCAGTACGTTTCCAAGACCGAGACCATGCGGTTCCCGTTTGGCACTGTGCCGATCGACGCTATCCAGGTTTTTGGCCTGCGCGTAACCATGCTGCAGTTACTGATGTTGGGCGTCGCATAGTGATGGTCGCCTTGATGGCTTTCTACCTGTACCGCACGCCGCAGGGCCGCCAGATTCGTGCCGTCGCTGGCAACTACCGGGCCGCGCAGTTGCTCGGTGTCAACCCCAACGCCATTTTCTACCAGACGTTTTTTCTTTCAGGTGCGCTGGCCGGTGCCGCTGGTGTGATGGTCGGTCTGGCTTTCAATGCGGTGCAGTTCCTGATGGGCGAACCATTTCTGCTGAAGGCCTTTGTAGCCATCATCCTTGGTGGCCTGGGCAGTATACCGGGGGCACTGGTTGGTGGCCTGGTGCTGGGTCTGATGCAGTCCTTGTCGTCGGCTTATCTGCCGGCATTACTGGTCGACGCCGTTATCTTCCTGCTGCTTTTCGTGATTCTGATGGTTCGCCCGGATGGCCTGTTCGCGCAGAGCATTGTCGAATCTCCGACCAAACGCGTTTAGCCAAGGCACTTTGACCATGATGGACCTGATCGCGCCGCACCTGCCATTGCTCGACCTGATATTTATCGGCACGGGTTATGCACTGAGCCAGGCAATTGTTTTTCGCGCAGGCACGTTCTCTGTCGCCACCTCGGGCTTCGCCGCCCTGGGTGCCTACGGCGCCGCCATCCTCACCGTGAAGCACGGTATTCATCCGGCTGCTGCGGTCGCCGCTGGTACGTTGATGGGACTGCTGAGCGGTCTGCTGCTATCGGTTCCGCTGGCGCGCCTGCGCGGTGTCTACCAGGCCATTGCGTCGCTGGCCTTTGTGGAGATTCTGGTTGCTTTCATTCTGTACTTCGAAGAGCTGACCGGGGGTCCGCTCGGCTTTCACAACATTCCGCGACTTGTGACTCCCTGGATGCTGTTCTTCGCCATGGTCGCCACCATGGCGCTGCTGATCGTGCTGGGGCAGGGTGCCATCGGGCGTGCCTTCGATGCCATTCGGCAGGACCCGCCGGTTGCGGCCTCGCTGGGCGTCAACCCGACCAAATACCATGTGCTCTCGTTCGCCTTGTCGGGTGCCATTGCCGGATTGTTCGGGGGCCTGGACGCGCTGCGCAACTTCAGCCTGACGGCAGAGCAGTTCGGCTTCACCATCCTGATAGCCACTCTGTCGGCCGTTGTGCTCGGTGGTCGCCGCGCGGTGCTCGGGCCGTTGGTCGGAACCACTATCCTGGTGCTGCTGCCGGAAATATTCCGGCCTCTGGCCGACTACCGCCAGGCGGTCTACGGCTTGTTGCTGGTGGTGGTGATGGCATTCCTGCCGTTTGGCGTCTACGACACCATCATCATGAAGTTGCATAACCGGCGTCTGGTGCGTGCCGGCATGGTTGCGCCGAAGGCCAAAGCATGAGGCGCCGGGCCGCTCCCAAGGCCGATAGCAGCGCAGCCCGTAGGGCGAAGGTTGCCCAATGAGTTCTCTCGTTCTAAAGGGCGTGGGCAAGCGTTTTGGCGGGCTGCAGGCGGTCTCGCCGTTCGACATGGAGATTGCGCGCGGCAGGATCACTGGCCTGATCGGGCCCAATGGTGCCGGCAAGACTACGGTCGTGAACCTGATCACCGGCGTCTTCAAGCTCAGCCAGGGCAGCATCAAGTTCGGCGATATCGATCTCACCGAAGCACCGCGGCATGAGGTGGCTCGGGCTGGCCTGGCGCGCACCTACCAGACCATCCGCCTGCTGCCCGACGCCACCGTGGTTGCCAACGTCATGATTGGCATGTACCGGCACCAGAAGAGTTCGCTGGTGGCGCAGTTGTTCGGTCTACCATCGTCGCGCGCCGAGACACGTCGCTTTCGTGACGAGGTGTACCACCTGCTTGACCGGTTCGGCATGACCCGATACGCCCAGTACCCGGCGGGCACGCTGTCCTACGGCGACCAGCGGCGCGTTGAAATGATGCGCGCACTGGCGCTCAAGCCAGAGGTGTTGTTACTTGATGAACCGGTGGCCGGTATCAACGAGGTGGAGGCCGCCAGATTGGGAGAAATTTTCCGCACACTGGCGACCGAAGGCAAAGGCCTGGCGGTGCTGCTGATTGAGCACAATATGCGTTTCGTGACCAATCTTTGTGACTACGTGTATGTACTCGACAGCGGCATGCTGATCGCGCAGGGCAGCGCCGAGCAGGTGGTCAACGACCCGGCTGTGATAAAGGCCTACCTAGGCGACGACGAAGATGCTTGAGATATCGGACCTTCACGCGGGCTACAACGGCAACGAGGTGCTGCACGGTGTGTCCATCAGCGTCGCACGGGGCGATATGGTGGCGATCATCGGGCCGAATGGCGCGGGAAAGTCCACCTTGCTCAATTGCATCAGTGGATTTGTGCCTGCCACGCGGGGAACCATCAAACTCGAAGGCCATGAGATCAGCGGCGACGCGGCGTTCCGGATTTCCCGCGCCGGACTGCTGCAGGTACCCGAGGGCCGCCAGATCCTGGGCGAACTCACAGTGCTGGAAAACCTGCAACTGGGCGTGACCGCGCTGCACGACCGCAAGCCAACGCACGATTTGCGCCGCATTTACGCGTTGTTCCCGATTCTTGAGGAGCGCAGCCAGCAACGTGCCGGCTCGCTGTCGGGGGGACAGCAGCAGATGCTGGCAATTGGTCGTGCGCTGATGGGCGCGCCACGCCTGTTGCTGCTCGATGAGCCCAGCCTGGGTCTTTCACCGTTGTTGTCCAAGCAGGTGCTGACCGCCTTGACCGAACTCAACAAGGAGGGCCTGACCATTCTGCTGGTAGAGCAGAATGCACGCGCTGCATTACGTTCCACCCGGCATGCATTCGTGCTTGAGCAGGGCCGGGTGGTGCACCATGGCCCAAGCGAAGAACTGGCCCGTGACCCCGACGTTATTGCGCATTACCTGGGCCAGGGCGGCGGCAGCAAAACCACCCGGCTTTCGCCCCAATCATCCACCGTTTGAACCAGGAGACATGTATGGACAGAGCAAAGAGTGACATCGATATCCGGGAACGGGTCCTTGAAGCCGTCCGTGGTCTGGCCGCCAGTGGTTTGGGCTCCAATATTGGTGGGCACGTTTCCATCCGCGTGCCCGGCAAGCGGCTCTTCTACATGAACGCCTACGACAAGACCTTTGAGGAAATGCGCGTGCAGGATATCGCGCTGCTCGACTTCGACGGCAATGTTCTTGAATGTGAAACGCTGGTCAGCCCGGGCCAGACCTTTCACCACGGCATTTACGAGCAGCGCGAAGACGTGGGTGCTATCGTCCACACGCACGGGTTCTGGATCACCGCCCAGTCGGCCTTTGGGCGGCCGGTGCGCAGCCTGCACAACCTGACAACCTACTTCGACGGACACACCTGCATCAGCCCGAGCGACGATTTCTCGGCTATCGGCCCCGCGCTGCGTGCGGGCGACGTTGCCATCATCATCCCGTGGCATGGTGCCATCACGGTGGGCCGGGATGTCGCTGAGGCAGCAGCACTGCACGTCACCTTCGATTACGCCGCGCGGCTGGATGTGACGATGCCGCAGGACGCGCCGGTGATGCCAGAGGACTTGCGCCACGAGATGCGCGCAGTGCTCGAAGGTGCCACCTACCTGAACCTGACCTGGGAGCTGCTGCGCCGCAAGGGCCGCGACGCGTTCAACGGGCAACGTGTTATTCCAAGCCTGGTCAACTGAGAGCATTCGATTGCCTCTCACGCTTCGAACTATTTTTCACCAAGGAGATTGATTATGGAAACACTTGATCCAGTTGCAGTGCAACCTGCCAGCGCCAGATCGGCGGCGTATGAAGCGCGGCCAATCTCCTGGCGCACCGGCTCCGAGATAGTCGGGCTCGACCTGAAGCGCAGCGAGCATATCTCCGATGCGACCATCCGTTCGCTCTGGCAACTGCTTGGCGAACGCGGCATTTTGCTGTTCCGGGCGCAGGGGCTCAACCACGACCAGCACCTGGCCTTCACGCGGCGTTTTGGCCCGTTGGCGGTGACGGGCCTGACCAGTCGCTACGCACCCCCGGGATACCCGGACATTTTCACGGTAACCAACATCAAGACCAATGGCGCGCGCTCCGAAACCGAAAACGCTGCGCAGCAATGGCATTCGGACCAGACTTTTCTGCCGGTACCAGCGCGTGCGTCCATGCTGCGCTGCGAAATGGCTCCGCAGTTTGGTGGTGACACCATGTTTGCCAATATGACCCAGGTATACGACGGATTGTCGGACGGCTTGAAGGCAACGCTTGCGCCGCTGCGTGCCTTCCACACGCTTTTCAGCACGCGCAGTAAAGTCATGAAGGGACGCCAGCCCCTGAGTGCCGAAGAACTGGCGCGTGTTGAAGGTGCGGTACAGCCGGTGGTTCTCACGCACCCCGACACCGGTAAAAAAGCGCTCTACATCAACGAGCAGTGCGTCGACCATTTCGAGGGCTGGACAATGGAAGAGAGTGCGCCGCTGCTCGACTATCTCTACACACTAACCAAGCAGCCAGCCCACACCTACCGGCACCGCTGGCAGCCGGGCGACATCATCTTCTGGGACAACCGCTGTACCCAGCACTTTGCCCCGATTGACTACGATTTTGCGGCGCTGGACGCGCCCGAAAACCGGCGCCTGATGTTCCGCAGCACGCTTGCATGAGCATGGACTGGCCGCGCCCGCAGGCGAACCGCGCAGTGCGCTGATTCGGGCCGGTCGCGTGAACTGGATCAGGGGAGCACACTGGCATGTTTGAGGGTTTTGAGCGACGGAAGATTGATGTCGGGGGCGTGTTGATCAACTGCGTTTTCGCAGGGCGCGGAGACCCTGTTCTGCTGCTGCACGGCTACCCGCAGAACTTGTCAGAATGGGCCAAGCTCGCTCCACTGCTGGTTGGTGACCACACCGTGGTGTGTGCCGACCTGCGCGGTTACGGCGACTCGTCCAAGCCGCACGGTGCGCCGGACCACAGCAACTATTCGTTTCGTGCCATGGCGGCAGACCAGGTCGCGCTGATGAAGGCGCTCGGCCACAACCGCTTCCACGTGGTGGGCCATGACCGCGGCGGCCGTGTGGCGCACCGCATGGCGCTGGACTGGCCGGACGAGGTGCGCTCACTGACCGCCCTCGATCTGGTGCCCACCTACGCCTTGTACATGCAGACCAACCGCAAAATCGCAGGCACCTATTGGCAGTGGTATTTTCTGCCCTTGCCCGAACCGTTTCCAGAACGTCTGATTGGTGCCGACCCCGACTTCTATTTTCAGAATTGCCTGGTCAGTGTGGGCGGTACCGGTCTGGACGCGTTCGATGCCGACATGCTGGCGCAATACCGGCGCTGCTGGCGTGACCCGGCCATGATCCATGCCTCGTGCTGCGACTACCGTGCTGGCGCCACGATCGACCTTGCGCACGATGAAGCCGACCTTGCGCACAAGCTGGCCTGCCCGACCCTGGTGGTCTGGGGCGCAGATGGGTTGATGGCCCAACTGATGGATATCGAAGCGGCGTGGAAGCTGCGTTGCGCCGACCTGCAGGTCGACCAGATACCGGGCGGACACTGGTTTCCCGAGCATTCGGCCGTGCCCACAGCGGCGCGCTTGAAGCGCTTTTTTGCTTCCCAGAAAAATTCATTAGAGTGACACCATGGCGGGCCGATTTGACGGAAAAGTTTTACTCACCACCGGCGGAGGGTCCGGGCTGGGTGCGGCAGTTGCACAGCGATTCTCGCGCGAAGGCGGACGGGTGGCGGTGATCGATCTTGACGCGGGGCGGGCCACGGCAGTCGCCAGCGGACTCGATGGCTCCATCGGTGTGGCGGCAGATGTTGCCAGCGAGGATGGGGTCCGCGACGCAGTGGCTGCTGTGCACCGGCATTTTGGCCGCATCGATTGCGTTTTCAACGCCGCAGGCCATGCGGACTTCGGCCCGATCGAGGAATGGACGCTGGCGCGCTGGAACCGCATGATCGGCGTGCATCTGGGCGGCACCTTCCTGGTCTGCAAAAACGTGTTGCCGCTGATGCGTGCGCAAGGCGGCGGTGCCATAGTCAATGTGGCCTCGATCGCAGCACTGGTAGCGCAGCCCAACAATGCGCCTTATGGTGCTGCCAAGGCGGCCATTGTGGGATTCTCGCGCCAGCTCGCGCGTGAGGCCGCACCGCTGGTACGCGTGAATGTGGTGGCCCCCGGGCGTATCCGCACCAACATGACCGAGCCGCTGTGGAAGCAGCGCGCCGGTGGTGACGTACGCGCCGGCGCAGCGCAGGCAGCCGCGCTGAACATGCTCGGTCGCGTAGGCGAGCCGGATGACATCGCAGCACCTGCATGTTTCCTGTTTTCGGACGAAGCAGCCTTCATGACTGGCACGACACTGGTGCCCGATGGCGGCGAAACAGCGCTCTGACATGGGTGGCCAGACCGAGCTGTATGCGGACGCCCGTGGCCGGGTGATGGCGATGGACTCGGCCTACGACGTGGATGTTGCCAACCGGGGGCGCGACGTGGTCGTCAACGCATCCTATTGCGGCGTCCTGCCGGCTCGCTTTATAGCCGCGCAGCGGCCCCGTGGGGCTATTGGTGTGGACTGTGGTGTCGGGCCCGCTGGCGCGTCCGTCGCCGGGCTGTGGTACCTGGAGGCGCTCAACATTCCTGCCGCCGCTGCCGATGTCATGACGGTGCGCCTGGGTGATGGGGTCGACCTTGGCACGCAGGGGCGTATCAGTTTCGCCAACCAGCCAGCGCTGGATTGTGGCGTGCGGGTTGGAATGCCGGTTCGCCATGCCGCCCGTTGCATGCTCGAATTCGAGGCTGGTCTCGTGCCCGCTGCGTCCGACGTCACAAACCGCAGCGTGGTCGACACCGGCCCAGACGGGCGCCAGGTCGTGTGCACCGACTCAATCGCTTTCGGCCTGCCGGAGGATGTGCGCAATGTGCTGGTCACGGCCGGCCATACCGGGCGCAGCGCCGTGCCCTATCTGCTGCGCGTGCGACCATTTGGATTTATCTGCTCGGACGGCGGCAAAGGCCGCGAAGAAGGCGGTATCGTGGGCCTGACGCTCGTCGAGCGGGACGGGCTGGCAGGTGCCACCGTGGATGCGCGCACGGCCCGTATGGGCGACGGCCTGAGCAGCTACCGCGACGGCACCATCAGCGCCGTGAATGCGTTGGCCGCCGGTGCTGGCGTGCGCATCGGCATGTCAGCGGCGCAGGCGGCCGCGTTGCTGGTGCGCCGAGCGGAGTCTGGCCCGGCGGTGCCGCACGATGTCGCCTGATGGCCCCCGCTGCGGCTGCGACAGATCGCCGCAGACGTCAAGGCACCGGCGTGAACTTGCCGTCTTTGATAGTGATCAGGATCGGCTCATAGGTAGGTTCACGGTCCTTGTCGAAACTGAAGTTGCTCTTGCCGCTGCCAAGTACCACGGGAAAGTTGCGCACACCAACCAGGGCGTCGAGCAGGCTTTGTTTGGTCAGCGGGCCCTTCACATTGGCGATGGCGTGGCCATACAGACGACCGATCGTGTAGCCCACGGCGTTCCACTGGTCGGGCACCGCATTGTGCTTTTTCTGGAACGAGGCAACAAAGGTTTTGGCCAGGTTGTCGGTCCTGATCTCGGGGAACGCGTCGGTGCCGACCACCACGCCTTCGACCGCGCGACCACCGATACGCAAAAAGCTGGCCGATGCAGCGGCATTGTTGGCGACGAAACGCAGGTTGGGAGCCGCACCGGCCTGCTTGGCTTGCAGGATGATGTTGGCCGCCGCCGCGTCGTTCATGGTGATCATGACGACATCGGGTTTGAGGCTGGCGATTTTGGTGGACAGCGCCGTGAAGTCGGTCTCGGCCATCAGTGCCGACTCCTCGGGCATCAGCGTGACCTTGCCATCCATGATCGAGCGCGCGACTTTCGACTGCGCCGCCGCACCATCGTTGTCGCGGCTGGCAACCGTCATCACACTCTTCGGTTTCATGCTGTCCATGGTGTAGTTGGTCAACACCGTCATGAGTGTTACCGGAGAGTTAAGGACCCGGTTGGACCACGGCCCGGCCTTGTTCACGGCTGGTGTGACGGCCACGCCCAACATCGGAATCTGCAACTGGTTCACCACTGGCGAAACTGCCAATACCGTCGCCGAGGATGTCGGGCCGGCAATCGCCAGCACCTTGTCGATGTTGGCCATGCGGTTCACCAGCGTAATCGCCTGGTTGTTGTTGCTGCCGTCGTCCGCGATCAAGAGTTTGATGGTCCGGCCAGCGCCGAGTTCGTTGCCGGCGTTGATTTCGTCAACCGCCTGTTGCAGGCCCTTGACTGCGGCGTTGCCTACGAAGGCGTACGTGCCGGTCAGGGACACCGGAACCCCGATCACGATCTCTTGCGCCGAAACAGACGACAAGGCGGTGCTGATCAAACTGGCGCAGGCAAGGGTTTGAAATTTCATGGTGTCTCCTTCAAGAGGTGGTGTGGTTCGGTGGCACCCTCGCGGCGCGCGATAGGGTTATAACACCAACCTGCATCTGGCCTAATCGAATCTACGTCTGAAATGTTAGCGCAACAACTTCTCAATGGCCTGGTGGTGGGTGGCGTCTACGCGTTGTTCGCGCTCGGCTTCACACTGGTGTTCGGTATTCACCATCTGATGAATCTCGCCCATGGCGCAGTATTCATGACCGGCGCATTTGTCGCACTGTATGGCGTGCTGGCAGGTTTGCCGCTGTGGTTGGCGTTTGTGCTGGCGGTACTTGCCTGCGGAGCGCTGTCGGTGTTGATTGAAATCACGGCGTTTCGCCCGCTGCGCAAGTCGGGTGAAGCAGAGTTCGGCGCGATTGTGTCTACCCTCGGCGCAGACCTGATCATCATCACACTTGCCCAGAAGATATCGGCCAGTGATGTGCTGCGGTTCCCGTTCGAAACCTTTCCGGTACAGATTTTCGAGATTGCCGGATTGCGCGTGTCGTTGCTGCAGATGTTCATGTCGGTCTGCGCTTTTGTGCTGATGCTGGTGTTGTATTACTACCTGTACCGCACGCCACTGGGAACACGGGTGCGTTCGGTCTCGGGTAACGAACGCGCCGCAGTACTGTGCGGCGTCAATCCGAATGTTGTGTACTACCAGACCTTCTTTCTCTCCGGTGCACTGGCTGGCGCCTCTGGCGTGCTGATTGGCCTGGCGTTCAACTCCATCCAGTACAACATGGGTGAGCCGTTTTTGCTGCGTGGTTTCGTGGTTATTGTGTTGGGCGGCATGGGAAGTATTCCAGGGGCGATGGTGGGCGGTTTCCTGTTCGGAATGATCCAGACCCTGACGTCGGCCTACCTGCCAGCTGGCCTTACGCCCGCAATCATTTTTTCGCTGTTGTTCATCATCTTGCTGGTGCGCCCGCATGGGCTCTTCGGCACCGAAGCGGCGGGCGTGATGAGGGCGCAGCGATGAGCCGCCGGGCGGAGGTTTCCTGATGAGCGACTTTTTTGCAACTTACCAGCACCTGTTCAATACCTTTCTGATCGGTTCGGGTTATGCGCTCAGCCAGTGGGTGGTTATGCGCGCCGGCGTATTTTCGGTCGCTACCGCCGGGTTGGCCTCCATTGGTGCTTACGGTGCGGCCATCCTGACCACCAAGTACGGCTGGTCGTACCCGATGTCGTTGTTGGCCGGAACGCTGATGGGCACCTTGGCGGCGTTGTTTCTGTCCTGGCCGCTGGCGCGCTTGCGCGGCGTATTTCAAGCTATCGCCACGCTGGCTTTCGTGCAGGTGGTGATGGCACTGGCGCTGTTTTCCGATGACCTCACCGGCGGCGCTGTTGGCCTGAACGCGATACCGACACTGGTCGGCACCACCGAAACATTGTTGGCCCTGGTGGTGGTGGTGTACCTGATGGTTGCCACCAGCGCGACCCGTGTCGGGCGCGCATTCGAGGCGATCCGGCAAAACGAAGCGGTTGCCAGTTCACTGGGGGTATCGGTCAACTTTCACCAGGCGCTGGCCTTCGCCATCAGCGGTGCGATCGCTGGTCTCTTTGGTGGCCTGGAGGCATTCCAGAGTTTCACGCTGTTTCCGAACACCTTCGGTTTTCCGCTCGTCATCGCTGCGTTGTCCTATGTGGTTCTGGGTGGGCGGCGATCGGTGGCAGGGCCTATCGTGGGCACGGCCATACTGCTCGGGCTGCCTGAAATATCCCGGCCCTTGGCGGACTACCGCATGGCGCTGTATGGCGCCATTCTGATGCTGGTGATCGCCTTCATGCCACGTGGCATTGTCGACACCGCATTGCTGGTGTTGCGCAGGCGCAAGCTGGCCGCGCAGAGTCCGGCCGAGGTGGCGGAATGACGACGCTGGCGATATCCGGCGTGTCCAGACATTTCGGTGGTGTCGCCGCCATATCCGACGTCAGTATGGATGTGCTGCCAGGCAAGATCACCGGGCTGATCGGCCCGAATGGCGCGGGGAAGACG
>JANOCN010000381.1:0-2988 GCA_031412185.1 Betaproteobacteria bacterium
CGTGGAGCCGCGGGTCCAACTAGGATTCGGGTTCGAGGCACCAAGTACAAACCGACCTCTTTGCCGGACGCCGCCCCTCAATTACACCAACGTTTCATGCGCCGTGGGTCGCGCGCAGCGCGGTGGAGCAACTAGGATGAAGGACGCCCCCTGTCTGTCCGGTCTCACTGCGTGTAGACCGACCGAACCCCCCACTGGGGGGCGGGCCGGCCGCTTCGGAGCGGCCGTGCGCGGCGGCCCCTGGGCTGAAATGCGCAGCGGCTGCTGGATCTTCCATGCGTCGTGGGTCGCGCGCAGCGCGGTGGAATACTGACATGGCACTGCGCAGGGGTATCCTTTCCCAGCTTGCCATCGCCACACTCGAGTTATCGATGGCCCATGCGGCCGATCCGCCAGCGGTTCCGCGTTTTGTGGAAGAAACCGACAGCGCTGGTTTACAAAGCCGGTTCGAGGGCGAATTCGAGTTCCAGGTGGGTGGCGGTGTCGCCACCTTCGACTGCGACGGCGACGGCCTGCCCGAGGTCTATGTGACCGCAGGTGTGAACAAGGCCAAGTTCTACCGCAACCGCAGCACCCGAGGCGGCCCGATCAAGCTGCAGGAAGAACGCTCCGGGCTGGAACTTACCGGTGCCAACGGCGCCTATCCGCTGGATGTGGACGGAGACGGTTATGCCGACCTGGTGGTGCTGCGCGTAGGTGAAGTGCAGGTGTTTCGTGGTCTGGGTGCCTGCAAGTTCGAGCGCAGCACCGACAAATGGGCGCTGCAAAGCGGCAACCTGTGGCACAGCGCATTTGCGGCCACCTGGGAGCGCGGGCAGGAATGGCCTACGCTGGCCATCGGAAGTTACGTAGACCGCGGCAAACCCGACTTCCCCTGGGGCAACTGCACCGCCGGTAGCCTGCTGCGCCCGGCAGCTGGTGGCAAGGGTTTTGCTGCCGCCGCGCCGCTGTTGCCAGGGCACTGCGCCTTGTCGATGCTGTTTTCCGACTGGGGCCGTAGCGGCGAGGCCAGCCTGCGGGTCAGCAACGACCGTGAGTACTACAAGGGCGGGCAGGAGCAACTCTGGCGCGTGTCGCCAGGCAAGGCGGCCGAGCTTTACACCGCACAGCAAGGCTGGAAACCTCTGCAGATATGGGGCATGGGTATCGCCAGCCACGACCTGGACGGCGACGGCCTGCCCGAGGTGTTTCTGACCAGCATGGCCGACAACAAGCTGCAGAAGCTGGAGGCGGATGGCAGCAAGCCCAGTTATTCCGACGTGGCGTTCAAGCGCGGTGTCACGGCGCACCGCCCTTATGTGGGCGGCGACATCCACCCGTCCACCGCATGGCACGCGCAGTTTGCCGACGTGAACCACGACGGCTTGGCCGACCTGTTTATCGTCAAGGGCAACGTGGCCAGCATGCCCGACTTTGCAACACTGGACCCGAACAACCTGTTGCTGCAACAGAGCGACGGCCGTTTTGTGGAGGTTGGCCAACAAGCCGGGGTAGCCAGCTACAAGCGCGGACGCGGCGGCATGCTGGCCGACCTGAACGGCGACGGCCTGCTCGACATGCTGGTGGTGAACCGCTGGGACAAGGCGCAACTGTGGCGCAATGTGGGCGCGGGCAGTGCCGACAAACCACTGCCCATGGGCCAATGGCTGCAGCTTCGCCTGCGCCAGGGCGGTGGCAACCGGGACGCGATCGGTGCCTGGGTCGAGGTGGACCTGGGCGAGCGCACCATCCGACAGGAGCTGACTGTCGGCGGCGGCCATGCCAGCGGGCATCTGGGATGGATGCACTTTGGCCTGGGCAACGCGAAAACTGCCCGGCTGCGGGTGTTATGGCCATACGCTGGCTGGAGCGCCTGGCAAAACGTCAACGCCGACAGTTTTTACATCGTGGACAAACAGTCTGGCACGAGTGTCTGGAGGGCACCATGAAACACCGCCCTCGCCCCGCCTGGCGGTGGCCCGGGCTGCGGAGCATAACGCGCCCCATTCGGTACCTGGCTGCAGCAGCACTTTTCTTGCTCGGGTCGCAGGTGGCACTGGCGCAGGTGCCCACAGCCAGCACCACCAAACCGGCCAGCGCCTACAGCGCGGGCGTGGCAACCGACTGGTTCAGCCTGGCCTTGCAGCTCACGCAGCAGACGCCTGGCTTCAGCCCGCCGGTTGCGGCGCGTGCCCTGGCCTATATGGGCCTGGCGCTGTACGAGTCGGTGGTACCGGGCATGCCCGAGCACACCAGCCTGGCCGGGCAGCTCAACGAGCTGGAATCCCTGCCCTGGGCGCAACCCGACGAAGCCTTGCACTGGCCCACCGTGGCCAACGCCGCACTGGCCACCATGACCCGCATGATGTACAGCAGTGCGAGCGCGGAGAACAAGGCCCGCATTGACCTGCTGGAGCGCAACATGGCACTCAAATACAGCCAGGATTTCGACCCGGCTACGTTAACTGCCGAGATCAGCAACCGGTCGGAGACCTTTGGCAAACTCATGGCCATGGCACTGATGACCTGGGCCCGTACCGACGGCGGGCACGAGGCCTGGGGACCGCTGCGCCGCGACCAGCAAAACTATGTGCCACCCAGCGGTGCCGGTCAGTGGAGTGCCACCCCACCAGGTTTTGCGCGCCCGCTGCTCCCCCGCTGGGGCAACAACCGGCCATTTGCACTCAAGAATCCCCAGGACTGCCCGGCACCTGCGCCCCCACCCTATTCCGAAGATCCGTCGTCCGCTTTTTACAAAGACGCCCAGGAGGTCCACCGCATCAGCAGGGAAGCCACGCAGGAGCAGCGCCAGATCGCGCTGTATTGGGCCGACGACCCGGGCAAGACACCTACGCCTGCCGGGCACTGGGTGTTTATCGCCAACGACCTGATCAAGGTTCGCAAGGCCAGCCTGGCAGAGGCCGCCCAGACCATGGCCCAGCTCAACCTGGCGATGGCCGACGCCTTTATCGCCGGCTGGAAAGCGAAGTACGCGCTCAACCTGCTGCG
>JANOCN010000382.1:0-6766 GCA_031412185.1 Betaproteobacteria bacterium
GGTCGGGTACGTGCCCCTCCACACCCAGCACCATCTCGGGCGAAGTTCCCCAGGTAACCTGCGGTGTGATCAGTGACGCATCAAGATTGACAACTGCATCGAATTTTGCATCGAGGTCTGAATGCAGGGTGCGCCAATAACCAACGGCATGCTCCCACTGCGCACCCGTAGGTGCCAACATGCGCCCTTTGAGATAGTCAATTGTTTTCTCGTCTACGGCAACCAGACCCGAACGGGCACCAGCCTCGATCGCCATGTTGCAGACCGTCATGCGCCCTTCCATGCTCAGTGCGCGAATTGCCGCTCCGGCGAACTCAATGGTGAACCCGGTGCCGCCAGCGGTTCCGATACGCCCGATCACGGCCAGCACTATGTCCTTGGCCACGCAACCGGCAGGCAGACTACCTTCGACCCGCACTAGCATATTCTTGGCCTTCTTTGCCAGCAGGGTCTGGGTTGCCATGACGTGCTCGACTTCGCTCGTGCCGATGCCGTGCGCCAGTGCCCCGAACGCCCCATGGGTGGACGTATGCGAGTCGCCACAGACCACGGTCATGCCGGGCAGGGTGGCACCGTTTTCAGGGCCGATCACATGCACGATGCCCTGGCGTTTGGACAGAAAAGGGAAGTACGCTGCCGCACCGAACTCGCTGATATTGGCATCCAGCGTGGTGATTTGTTCGCGGCTGACCGGGTCGGTGATGCCGTCGTAGCCGAGCTCCCATCCGGTGGTGGGCGTGTTGTGGTCGGCTGTTGCGACGATCGAGCTCACGCGCCACACCTTCCGGTCGGCTTGGCGCAGGCCTTCAAATGCCTGCGGGCTGGTCACTTCATGCACCAGATGCCGGTCGATATAAATTACGGCAGTACCATCTTCTTCGGAGTGGACGACGTGTTCGTCCCAGATCTTGTCGTACAGGGTGCGGCTCATTTTGCGGCTACAGGCGTCAGCGTTGCTCGATAGGAAGTACGTCGCGCTGCGCCGCGCCGTTGAACAACTGGCGCGGGCGGCCAATTTTGTATTCGGGGTCGCCGATCATTTCGTTCAGCTGTGCGACCCAGCCCACGGTGCGTGCCAACGCAAATATTGCGGTGAACAGCGACGTCGGAATGCCGATGGCGCGCTGCACGATCCCTGAGTAAAAGTCCACATTCGGGTAGAGCTTGCGCTGCACGAAGTAATCGTCTTCCAGCGCAATTTTTTCCAGCGCCATGGCCAGTTTGAAAAGTGGATCGTTTTCCAGCCCGAGTGACGTCAGCACTTCTTTGCAGGTCTCCTGCATCAGTTTGGCGCGCGGATCATAGTTCTTGTAGACCCGATGGCCAAAGCCCATCAGTTTGATGCCTGAATTCTTGTCCTTCACCTGGCTCATGAATTCGCCCACTTTGCTGACACCACCCATTTTTTGGATGTCTTCCAGCATATTCAGACACGCCTCATTGGCACCGCCGTGCGCCGGACCCCACAAACAGGCAACACCTGCCGCGATCGCCGCAAACGGATTGGTGCCCGAACTTCCACACAGTCGCACCGTGGAGGTGGACGCATTCTGTTCGTGGTCTGCATGCAGAATGAAGAACCGGTCCAGCGCGCGCTCGATGACCGGGTTTACCGTGTAATCTTCGCAAGGCGTTGCAAACATCATGTGCAGGAAGTTGCCGGCGTAGCTCAGGTTGTTCTTCGGGTACATGTAGGGCTGGCCGACACTGTATTTGTAGGCCATGGCCACCAGCGTGGGCATTTTTGCAATCAGGCGGATTGCCGAGATTTCACGGTGCTGCGGGTTGTTGATGTCGGTGCTGTCGTGGTAGAAGGCCGAGAGTGCGCCTACCAGGCCAGTCATGATGGCCATGGGATGCGCGTCGCGACGGAAGCCGCGCAGGAAAAACTGCATCTGTTCGTTCACCATCGTGTGGTTGGTGACCGTCTTGGTAAATTTTGCCTTCGCCGCTACATCCGGAAGGTTGCCGTAGAGCAGCAGATGGCAGGTCTCGAGGAAATCACAGTTGGTTGCCAGTTGCTCGATCGGGTAGCCACGGTATTGCAGCTCTCCTTTGTCGCCGTCGATATATGTGATGCCTGATTGGCACGCCGCTGTCGAGAGAAAGCCCGGATCGTAAGTGAACATGCCGGTCTGCGCGTACAGCTTGCGGATGTCGACCACGTCCGGCCCGACGCTGCCGCTGTAGACCGGCAACTCTATGCTCGGAGTGCCGTTACTGAACGACAGGGTGGCTTTGTTGTTAGCTAAATTCATATTCGCCCTTTCAGCGGTTTTCTCTCAACATTCCCAGTACCTTCACGATATCGGCCCGATCCAGCAAACCATCAACCTGCGCGATCATTTTTCGCCCGAGAAGAAGGTCGAGCAAATCATTGTCACCCAGGTCCATCAAAGCAGCCAGCCCCTCTGCCTGACGCAACGTCAAAGTGGCGGCATAACAGTGAAAAAATCGTTCGACAAACAGGTCGTTTTCCAGCATTCCGCGTCGACAACGCCACCTGAGCCGACTCAGTGCCCGTTCATCGAGCAGGGCATCCGATACGCAGTCTGTAGACGGGGCCATTCAGGGCAGCGTCACACGGTGCGGTAAACCATCATCTCCTTGATCTTGCCGATTGCCCGGGTTGGATTCAATCCCTTCGGGCACACATCCACACAGTTCATGATGGTGTGGCAGCGAAACAATCGGTAGGGATCCTCCAGATTGTCCAGCCGCTCGGCAGTTGCCTGGTCGCGGCTATCCGCGATGAAACGGTAGGCTTGAAGCAGACCGGCCGGACCAACGAATTTGTCGGGGTTCCACCAGAAACTGGGACAGCTGGTGGAACAACTGGCGCAGAGGATGCATTCATACAGGCCGTTGAGCTCGTCTCGTTCCTGCGGGCTCTGCAGACGTTCTTTCTCGGGCGGTACGTCGTCATTGACGAGGTAGGGCTTGATCGAGTTGTACTGTTTGAAGAACTGCGTCATGTCAACGATCAGGTCCCGGATCACCGGTAGCCCGGGCAGGGGCTTGAGCACGATGGTCCCCGACAGCGTCAGCATATTGGTCAGGCAGGCAAGGCCATTCTTGCCGTTGATGTTCATCGCATCTGACCCGCACACGCCTTCCCGGCACGAGCGGCGAAACGAAATACTGGGGTCAACTGCCTTCAGTTTCATCAAAGCGTCAAGCAGCATGCGCTCGTTCCCATCCAGTTCGACCTCGATGGTCTGCATGTAGGGCTTGCTGTCTTTGTCCGGGTCATAGCGGTAGATCTGAAAAGTACGTTTTTGCATTTTTAACTCCGGTCGGGGCTATTTGCGTTTGCGGCCACAAATTATCAGAAACCTGGTGCGCGTCGAATCAAAAAGTCCGCACCTTGAGTGGAACAGAATCCACGGTAAGGGGTTTCATCTGAACTGGCTTGTAGCTCAGGCGGTTGCCGTCGCGGTACCACAAGCTGTGCTTGTGCCAATCGGTGTCGTTGCGGCCGTTCGGGTGTTCAGGTGTGTCGCCATAATCGGCCACGGAATGTGCCCCCCGGCTTTCGCGCCGGGCGGCCGCCGACACGATGGTCGCCTGTGCCGCTTCGATCAGGTTCTCCACCTCGAGCGCCTCAATGCGCGCCGTGTTGAAGACCCTGGACTTGTCTTTGAGATTGATGTTGGCCACGCGTTCGCGGATAACGGCGATCTCCGACACGCCCTGGTCGAGTTTTTCCTGCGTTCTGAAAACGCTGGCGTGTTTTTGCATTGATGCGCGGATGTCATTGGCTACATCTTGCGCGTATTCGCCGTCGCCGGTGTTGTCCAGACGTGCCAGGCGCGCAAGCGTACGGTCGGCGGCGTCGGCGGGCAGGTCCTTGTGGTTGCGGTTCTTGTCGTTGAACTGCACGATGTGGTTGCCGGCGGCGCGGCCGAACACCAGCAGATCCAGCAGCGAATTAGTGCCCAGCCGGTTGGCACCATGCACACTCACGCAGGAGCATTCTCCAACTGCATACAAACCGTTGACCGGGGCGTTATGGTCGCCATCGCGCTGGTCTACCACCTGCCCGTGGATATTGGTGGGAATGCCGCCCATCTGGTAGTGGATGGTCGGTACCACCGGGATCGGCTCACGGGTCACATCAACGTTAGCGAAATTGATGCCGATCTCGTGCACGGAAGGAAGCCGCTTCATGATGGTATCGGCCCCCAGGTGGTCCAGCTTGAGCAGAACGTAGTCCTTATCCGGCCCGCAGCCCCGCCCCTCCTTGATTTCCTGGTCCATACACCTTGACACGAAGTCACGCGGTGCGAGGTCCTTCAGTGTGGGGGCGTAACGTTCCATGAATCGTTCGCCATTGCTGTTTATCAGGATCGCACCTTCGCCGCGGCAGCCTTCCGTGAGAAGGACCCCGGCACCGGCCACACCGGTCGGGTGAAACTGCCAGAACTCCATGTCTTCCAGCGCCAGGCCCGCACGCGCTGCCATGCCCAGTCCGTCGCCGGTATTGATAAACGCATTGGTTGAAGCCGCAAAAATACGGCCGGCACCTCCGGTTGCGAGCATGGTGGTCTTTGCCTGCAGGATGTGAACGTCGCCTGTCTCCATCTCCAAAGCAGTAACACCGACCACATCGCCGTCGGCATCACGGATCAGGTCGAGCGCCATCCATTCGACGAAAAAAGCTGTGCGTGCCTTGACATTCTGCTGGTACAAGGTGTGCAACATGGCGTGGCCAGTGCGGTCCGCTGCTGCGCAGGCGCGCTCGACCGCCTTCTCGCCGTAGTTGGCGGTGTGACCACCGAACGGGCGCTGGTATATCGTGCCGTCTGGATTGCGGTCAAACGGCATACCCATGTGTTCCAGGTCGTAGACCACTTTGGGTGCTTCCCGACACATAAATTCAATAGCGTCCTGGTCGCCAAGCCAGTCCGAACCCTTCACCGTGTCGTAGAAGTGGTAGTGCCAGTTGTCGTCGTTCATATTGCCCAGGGAGGCCCCGATACCCCCTTGCGCCGCAACGGTATGCGAGCGGGTCGGGAAGACCTTGGAAAGAACGGCGACGTTGAGTCCCGCGCGTGCGAGCTGCAACGAGGCCCGCATGCCTGAGCCGCCCGCGCCAACGATCACGACGTCAAACTTGCGCTTCGAAATGGAATAGGTCATGGGTGAGGCGGTAAATGGAAAATCGCAGATGGCAATGCTGCATCAAAGGCGCCAGAGCACCTGGATCGCCCAACCGGCGCAGCCAACGAGCCAGACAATGGAGAGGATTTGCAGCGACAGGCGCAGAGCGACGGATTTGATGTAGTCCATCCAGATATCGCGCATCCCGACCCATACGTGGTAAAGCAAAGAGACGATCACCACAAAAGTCAGCACCTTCATCCACTGCGCTGAGAAGATGCCGGCCCAGCGGTCATACCCAACAGGGCCTCTTGTGAACACCACCTGGGCCACCACAATGACGGTAAAAAGCGCCATCAGCCCTGCTGTGACCCGCTGGCTCAACCAGTCACGCAGCCCATAGTGCGCACCCACCACAACACGCCGGGATCCAAAATTAACTGCCATCTCAACCAGTCCTTTCAATAGCCTTGCACAAGTGCCCAGCGCGCTGTGAGTGCAGCAGGCCGCTTGCCGGGTTCAATAAGCACCAAACAGCTTGGCACCAAAAACCAGCGTCAGGCCAACACTCAGCACCAGGGTAACTGCGGCCGACCGTCTACCAAACTCTTTGCTGACCGCGTGGTTTACATCCATCCACAAGTGCCGCAGACCGGCGATCAGGTGATGCAGATAGGCCCACATCAGTGCCAGTACGACCAATTTCATGAACCATCCCGGCACGATCCACCCGGGGGCTTTGCCGATGCCATCGCTGAAAACGCCGGTGAACCTGCCGAACGAAATCTCGGAAGACACCGACGTGTCGAACATCCAGATGATGAAAGGCAGCAGCAGGAACATCAGTGCGCCGCTGACCCGATGCAGTATCGACACCAGGCCTGCCAGCGGTAGACGGTAGCCGGGCAGATCGGTGAACGCATTGATGTTGCGAAATTCCGGGCGCTTTACGCCTGATGGTGAGCTTGGTTCAGTCATGGAGAGGAGTTCATTTTCTTGTAGTTGCAGCAATACTGGCCTTGCGGGCAATTCTCGCTCTGCGCCAAGTCTTCGTTTTGGTAACCACCTTGTATTCGCCTAACGCGATCAACGGAAAATTTTATTGCAATCTGCAGTCAAGGAGCCGAGCAGGGATTTTGCACTGCCCGCTAATGGAGCTCATTTCTGTAGTAGTGCCTGTCGGTGCGGTACAAGCCCCGTCGCAGTTCCATTGCCCTGTCATGATAGGTGAAGGCGGTTCGCTCCACGCTCAGAAGCGGCATATTGCGGGTAACGCCGAGCAGGCCGGCCTGCTCGGCGTCGGGCAGCACGGCGCGCAATTGTTCGCGCGCGCGAACCATGCGAACACCAAACTCCGTCTCGAATAAGGCGTACATAGGGCCGTGGCAGGCACCCAGGCGTTCGGCGGTGAGCCCTTTGAACGGGCCGCCCGGCAGCCAGATATCTTCCAGAATGGTTGGTACCCCAGTGAATGACAGGACGCGCCGCACCTCAAGAACCGGGTCGCCGGTGCGCAGTGCCAGCGCGCGCGCAATGTCCGCCGAGGCCCGCAACCGTCGGCAATCAACAATCTCGCGTAATGCCGGACCATCGCTGCCCGGGTCGCCATCGTCAGGAATCAGTTTCAGAAAGCGATATTGGACCTGCTGCTCGGCATGGGTCG
>JANOCN010000383.1:0-2477 GCA_031412185.1 Betaproteobacteria bacterium
GGTGCCTGGATTCTGCTGGTCAGTGTGGTGCTGTGCCGGGTCTGGATTGCCGGCATCATGACCCTGCGCAGTGTCGCCTGGAGCCTCAACTACGACCGCGCGTTGCGCGCCCGCGCTACCGGCCAGTTGCAGGCCATCACGAGCATGATGCTGGTGGTAACAACCAGCATCGCCGGCCTGGTGCTGGACGCACACCCGGAGAACTACCGCTGGGTTTATGCGGCCGGTGCCGTGGTGGGGAGCCTTGGCGTCTGGGCGTTCTGGGGCGTCAAGGTGGTGGGCGAAAAGCGCCACCAGGTGCTGGAGCGGCGCAGCACGCGCAGTGGCTCCAACCGCAACTCGTTTTTGGCGATCCTGCGCACCGACCAGCGTTATGCGCGTTACCAGGGGCACCAATTCATCGCGGGCGCGGCCAGCATGATGCTGGAGCCACCGCTGGTGTACCTGGTGTCCAAGCAGATCAGTGCCAGCTATTTCGCAAGTGTGGGCATCATCATGCTGATTCCGTTTGTTCTGAACCTGGTCACCATGCCCTTCTGGGCACGTTATCTGGACCGCGTGCACGTGGCCGAGTTCCGGGCCCGGCAAAACGCCTTGTGGGTGATCGGTGTGTTGTTCATGTTGTTGGGCGCGTGGCAGCTGTCGCTCCTGTGGCTGGCCGTGGGGCGCTTTATCACCGGCGTGGTCAATGGCGGCGGTTCTCTGGCCTGGCAACTGGGGCACAACGACTTCGCACCGCGCGATCAGTTGTCGGCCTACATGGCGGTGCATATCACCCTGACCGGTGTGCGGGGTGCGTTCGCGCCATTCCTGGGTATGGCCCTGTACCTGGGTTGGGACGCTCAGGGCTACGTGCCCGGCACTTCAGGCCTGGGTGCCTGGCTGTTTCTGGTGTCCGCGCTGCTGGGTGTGGTGGCCTGGCGCGGCTTTGACAGGTTGGCGCGCGAGATTGGCCCGAGGGTGAAAGATTGAAGCCGGGATCAACAACCAGATTGCCAGGAGTAGTCCCGGTTGCGGTACCGCTACGGGCTGCTAACACACGGCTGTTTGTACCGGATCAGGCCGACGTAGCGCCCGGGTTCGTCGACCCGCCATCGTTAGTGAGTTTAGGAACTCTGAATAGGCGGCCGGTCTGGACAAGGTACATCATTCGTAGCGCAAGGCCTGGATCGGCAGCAGTTTGGACGCGCGCCGCGCCGGATAGAAGCCAAAAAATACACCCACAAACCCGGAGAACCCGGCCGCCAGCAAGATGCTCGACGCGGTCATGCTGACCTGCCAGCCCGCGAAGCTGCCCACCGCCCAGGTTGCTGCGGCACCGAGCAATACACCAATCGCCCCACCAATCAGGCTCAGCGTCACGGCCTCGATCAGGAACTGCGTCAGGATGTCGCGCCCGCGTGCGCCCACGGCCATTCGCAGCCCGATCTCGCGCGTGCGTTCGGTCACACTCACCAGCATGATGTTCATGATGCCGATGCCGCCAATGATCAGGCTGATACCGGCCACGGCGGCAAGCAGCAGCGTCATGACACGGCTCGATGCCTCCTGCGCCTGCAGGATTTCGGTCAGATTGCGGATCGAAAACGGGTCGTCGGCATTCGGCTGCACTTTGAAACGCTGGCGCAGCAGGTCCTTGATGTTGTCCTCGGCCGCCTTCATGCTCTGGCCATCGCGGACCTTCACGCTGATCGACCCGACCCGTTTGCTCTTGCCGCCCCAGCCACCCTGGATGCGATTGCGGTAGGTGCTGATGGGCAGCATCACCACGTCGTCCTGGTCCTGCCCGAGCGAGTTCTGGCCTTTCTTGGACAACACGCCAATGATGGTGACGGGTACCTTCTTGACGCGTATCACCTGGTCCAGTGGGTCGGCGTCGCCGAACAGCTCGCGTGCCGCGGTCTGGCCGATGATCACCACCTTGGCCGAACCGGCCACTTCGGCGGCCTCAAACAGCCGACCCGACTCGAGCGGCCATTCGCGCGCCTCCAGGTAATCGTTGGTGGTGCCAAACACGCTGGTGCTCCAGTTGGTGTTGCCCGCCACCACCTGGGCACCACTGCGCATCGACGGTGCGGCCACCTGCACTTCGGGGACCTCCAGCGCAATCGCCAGCGCGTCTTCTTCGGTCAGCGCCTGGCCAGTCTGCGCGCCTAACCGTGCCCCACCCTGGGTGATACTGCCTGGCAGTACCAACATGATATTGGAGCCCAGACCTTTCATCTGCTCCTGAACCCGGTCGGTCGCACCCTGGCCCACGGCAATCATGGTGATGACGGCCGCCACGCCAATGATGATGCCCAGCATGGTCAGAATGCTGCGCAACGTGTTCGCTGCAAGTGCGCGCAGTGCGCTGCGTAAGGCCGCAAGCGCATTCATGTGGCCCCCATGGTCGTTGTTGCGGTGAAGCTCATGCTACTTGCGCCACTTGTTCGAGGTCTTGCAGCATATGCCCGTCCTTGAATACGCTCTTGCGC
>JANOCN010000384.1:0-1958 GCA_031412185.1 Betaproteobacteria bacterium
GCTGGCCTGGCTGGTTCTTGGTCAGACCATCGCCTGGGTACAAGTGGCGGGTGCTTTGCTGGTCGTCGCCACCGTGATCTTGCTGGGGCTGCGTAGAGGCTGACCGGGTCGTTGCGATCTGGAATAGGTTGCAATAGATCGTATAGGATATAGGATAAGATTCGGCGGCCAGGGTCCAATGTGCGACGTTCGCCGCCAACCCGGCCCAACTTTTGGTTGCCAGTTGCTCCTTCCGGCCAATTGAGAAGGTACACATGCGCGCGGTATTCATACTTTTCGACTCGCTCAATCGGCATGCCCTCGGTTGCTACGGCGCGCAAGGCATCAAGACGCCCGCGTTCGACCGTCTGGCGGCACGTTCGGTAAGCTTTGACAACCACTTTGTAGGGAGCTTGCCCTGTATGCCGGCGCGGCGCGACATCCAGACCGGACGGCTGAACTTCATGCACCGCGGCTGGGGTCCGATGGAACCGTTCGACCATTCCATGGCTGACATCCTGCGAAGCAGTGGCACCTACACCCACCTCATCACCGACCACTACCACTACTTCGAGGACGGCGGTGCCGGTTTCCACGGCCGCTACTCGTCCTGGGAGTTCATACGTGGACAGGAGAAGGACAAATGGCGCCCGGCCATCCAGCCCGCAGTCGACAGATACGCCGGGAAGTTCCATGAAATGCAGCATGACTTTTCGCCAGAGATCAATTCCAAACTGCCGTATTACGTCAATCGCGAATACCTGGAGGCGCGCGGCGACTTCCCGCTGGCCCAGTGTTTCGATTCCGCGCGTGAATTCCTGCAGGACCACCAGGCAAACGACAACTGGCTGTTGCATCTGGAGTGTTTCGATCCGCACGAGCCGTTCTTCGCGCCCGAGCGTTTCCTGCGTGACCACCCCGAGGCACTCGGCGGCAAGATATTCGACTGGCCGAGTTACGGGCGCACCAATGTGGACGCAGACCTGTTGAAAAAGCTGCGCGGCAATTACCATGCGCTGGTTGGGGCCTGCGACCACTACCTTGGCGAACTGCTCGACACCTTTGATCGCCTCGACCTGTGGCGCGACACCTGGATGATCCTTTCCACCGACCACGGTTTGCTGCTCGGCGAAAAGGAGTATCTGGGCAAGAACCGGCCCCCGTTCTACAACGAAGTGGCGCATATCCCGCTTCTGGTGGCACCTGCGCGTGAAAGCGGAATCACGCCGCGGCGCACTGCGACGCTGACACAAACCAGCGACCTGATGCCGACGCTGCTGGAATTGTTCGGGCAGCCGATACCGCCCGAAGTCACAGGGCACAGCCTGCTGGGTGCCATGCGGGGCGACGAGCCGTCGCGGGCGCTGGACGGGTGCATCTTCGGCCAGTTCGGCGCCGCCATCAACTTCACCGATGGGCGTTATGCCTATTTCCTTTATCCGCAGGAGCCGTTCGACACCGACCTCTACCAGTACACCCTGATGCCCAGCCATATGCGCAGCTTTTTCGAGGCGCGCGAATTCACCGATGCGCAGGTGGTGCGTTCGTTGCCATTCGCCCAAGGTTTCCCGGTCTGGCGGCTGCCGGTGCGCAAGGACGCCAAGGCAAACATGACCCAGCGTTATCCACTGCTGGAAGCACGCACGGTGCTGTTTGACCTGTCCACCGATCCAGAACAACGCCAGCCGATCACCGACCCGCACCAGGAGGCGCGTATCCGCCAACGGATTGCTGCGTTGTTCGCGAAAAACGACGCGCCCGACGAACTTTACCAACGCTACGGCTTGCACAAGCCCGCACCAGCATGACCGTGGTGCGGGCGCGCGGCCTGGCGCTGCAGGTGCACGAAGCGATGCGCCAACGCATCGCGGCAGGAGAGTTTGCACCTGGAACTGCGGTCGTGATTGCAGATATCGCCAGACAGCTGAACGTCAGTGCCACGCCGGTGCGCGAAGCTTTCAGCAGGCTGGCGGCCGAAG
>JANOCN010000385.1:0-1547 GCA_031412185.1 Betaproteobacteria bacterium
ATGCTGCCTGCGGTTCCACAAAGCCGCACCGGCACACACCCCCACCGCGCGCGTCAGGGCCGACAAACCCTGGCTGACGCCCGAGACAATAAAAAACTGCAACACCTCCAGGCCAATGCCCAGACATATTCCGAAAACAAATGCCTTGGCCAAGGACACCGACCGGGGCACTTTGCGCCGCAGGCCCAGCAAGAAACCCAGCGGAATCGCCATCAACACTTCGGCTGGCAGCTTGCTGAAGAACGCGATGCGGCTCTCATCTGCAGTGCGGCCGGCCACCAACCAGCCCCAACTGCGCGATGCACTTTTGTCCGCAATCTCTTGCGCGGAGACGAGCACGTCAAACGGGAACAGGCTGAAAGCCAGGTACCCCAGTGCGTAGGCCAGCAAGAGCAGGCCGCCCGACAACCGCAGGTTGCTCGAAAGTGCACCGAGCAAACGCACAAACGCGCTGCCGCCCAGCCATGCAAGCAGCACGCCCAAAGCCGCACCCACACACTCCGCCAGCAGGTCGTTGAGCGACACCGTGCGCGGCGGAAAATAAAGCTGCACAAACTCTATTGCCACCGCGAGCGCCACCGAGAACACCAGCGCGCCGGCACCGGCCAGCAGCGCCGCCCACGCACTGGTGCTGCGGCCGCGCAACAACAGCGCCGTGAGAAAACCCACCGGCACATACAACACACCGTTGGCCACCCAGTCCGCCCGGCCCTCGGTGCCCACCTGCAGCAGCGAGATGCGCATGAACTGGTTGATGGCCTGGTCCAACGCAACCGGTTTGAAGTCCCACGGCACCAGGCTGCCGTAAATAACAAAAATCACCCACAGCAACCACCAGGGCAAAACGGACGGCGTGCGGTGGGTCGGCATGGAGGGTGATGGTATCCGGTGCGTGGGCCAGACTTGTCTAAGATCGCCACGATGAAGAGTTGCACTACCCGCCGCGCATTTACTGGCACCGGCACGTTGTTGGTTGCCCAGCTGTTGCTGGCCAGCCGCGCTGCGCCGTTACGCGCCCAACCACAGACGCAGCTACTGCGCGTAGGTCCTGGCAGACCACTGCGAACGCTGGCAGCTGCATCCCGCGCCGCCGCTGCCGGTAGCACCATTGAAGTGGATGCTGGCGACTACCTGGCCGATGTGGCGGTGTGGGAGCGTGACGGCATAACGGTGCGCGCCGTGGGCGGCAGGGTGCGTCTGCTGGCCAACGGCGCTGCGGCAGAGGGCAAGGGCATCTGGGTGGTGCGCGCCAACGGCATACGGGTAGAAGGATTCGACTTCGAGGGGGCGGCAGTACCAGCCCGCAATGGCGCGGGCATCCGGCTGGAACGGGGCTCGCTGGTTGTGCGCGACTGCAGTTTTGTGCGCAACGAGATGGGCATTTTGACCAACAACGACCCGGTCACAGTGCTGGAGGTGGAGAACAGCGAATTTGCCTACAACCAGCGTGCCGACGGGCATAACCATAATTTGTACGCCGGGCAGATTGCGCGCCTATCGGTGTCGGGCAGCTACTTCCACCACGCGCGCAGCGGGCACCTGCTCAA
>JANOCN010000386.1:0-3107 GCA_031412185.1 Betaproteobacteria bacterium
GACAGCTGCGCGGCCTGCGTGCGGGTGACGTGATGCTGGTGGTCAGTTTTGCGCCGTACGCCGAAGAGTCCCTGCAGTGCGCCCGCGCCGCCGCAGCACGCGGTGCGCACCTGATTGCCCTGACCGACAGCCAGATGAGCCCGTTGGCCGGTCTGGCTGCCGCCACGCTGGTGGTACACGAAAGCAGTACGTTCGGTTTTCGCTCGCTCACCAACACCATGTGTCTGGCGCAGAGCCTGTTTATTGCGCTGGCCTACCGGACCGAGTTGCTTTACACGCCGCCCGACGCCGCCACCGCAGCAGTCAAATAGGCCATGCTGTCGGCCAGTTGCTGCTCGATGTCGGGCGCAGCGGAAATCTCCGCCGCAAACGGCTCGAACGATACATAAGCGCAGTAACCGGCCCCAAGTAGCGTGCGCAGTTGCGCGACGTTGCCCAGGCGATCTGCCGGGCCCACTAGCAAACGGTGGTTATCTCGCATGTCCGGCACAGCTAGCACCGGGTCTTCCACACCAGAAATATGCACCAGCCCGGTCAACTCCGGGAAAAACAGGTCTTCGCCAGCCAGGTGGTGGTGAAAGGTGTCGTGTACCAATGCAAAAGTATTGCCGCCGCCGAGCTCCCGGATGGCGCGTACGGCCTGGGACTTGCGCCGCACCGCGCATTCCTCGAACCCCAGGGGTTCGATCAGCCCGGTCAGCCCGCTGTCGGCCAGCAGCGGCTGCAAGCCACGCAATGCGTGCACCAGATCGGTGTGGCGCTGGGCGTCGCTGCGCTGGTCGTTGCGGCTGTTGGTCGGGCACAGGACCAGCGCCTGGGCACCCGCATCCACCGCATAAAGTACCAGCGCCCGGGCTTGCTCAGCGCGGGTTGCGTCGTACTGATCGAAGCGTTGCAAGGCGTTGATCGAACGCACCGTCAAACCATGGACTCGGGCGGTAGCCGCGATATCGTCCGCAGGGGTGCCATCGGCCAGCTCGGCACCCGGCAGGTCATTGCGGATTTCGATGGCCTGAACGCCCAGGCGTTGCGCCATCGCCGCAAAAGCCGCGAATGGCATGGTTGGCGCGCTCATGCGGTTGACCGCGAACAGGATGGATGGGTTCATGTGATCGGGGTGTGGAAGTGGAAGTGGAAGTAGAGACGGGGGCGGGGCGTCGGGCGTTCGGAACAAAACTTTCAATATTCGATTCGCTAGAATTTGCTTTCGGTTAGTTTACGGCGCGCCTTTGCATTTCGCCATCCTTGTTGGAGATTCCATGAGAAACGTCGCCCTATTTGGTGCCGGCCGCATCGGCCGCATTCACGCCGCCAACCTGTCTGCATTACCGGGCGTCTCGCTCAAATATGTGTCCGATGCGGTGCAGCCCGCAGCGACCGAGCTGGCCCAGAAACATGGCGCAAGGGTGGTCACACTGGACGAAGCGTTTGCCGATCCGTCGATCGAGGTGGTGGTGATTGCTTCCTCGACCGATACCCACAGCGACCTAATCGGCCGCGCTGCTGCGGCTGGTAAGCATATTTTTTGCGAGAAACCGGTAGATCTGTCGGTACCCCGGGCCCGTGCGTGTGCGGCCGCAGTGAAGGCTGCCGGCGTGGCTTGCATGATCGGATTCCAGCGCCGCTTCGATCCGACCTTCAACGAGGCGCGCGCCCGCATGGACCGCGGTGAAATCGGCAACCCGGAGATGCTGGTCATTACCAGCCGCGATCCCGGCGCACCGCCGCCGGCCTACATCCAGGCATCGGGCGGCATTTTTCGCGACATGTTGATCCACGACTTCGATGTGTTCCGCTGGATCCTGTGCGCCGATGGCGACGAGGCACAGTGGCTGAGCGCCACCGGTTCGGTGCTGACCGATCCGGCCATCGAAGTGTTGGGAGATGTAGACAGTACGGCCGTGACCATCCGTACCCGCAAGGGCCGCTTGTGTCAGATCAACACCACACGCCGTGCCGCCTATGGATACGACCAGCGGTTCGAAGTGCTGGGTTCGGCGGGAATGTTGCAATGCGGCAACCACACGCCCAGCGAGGTAAGCCAATGGGATGCAAGTGGCGTGCACAGCGACAAGCCAGAGAACTTTTTCCTGCAGCGATACAGCGCCGCCTACCGGCTGGAAATCGCGCACTTTTTCGAATGCCTGCAATCCGGAGCAGCGTTCCGGACGTCGATTGCGGACGGCGTTGCGGCACAGGAACTGGCTGACGCAGCAGCCGAAAGCTGCAAAACGGGCCTACCCGTCCTTCTTTGACCCTGGTCCAACGGGTGAAGCCCAAAACAGGCCCACTGGTGTTGCAAATCATTGCCGGGGGCCCACCCCGGCTGCGCCTTGGGCCTGGATTGAACCCGTTTTGGGGCCTCACGCGGGTGCATTGGATTACCTCTCACCCTCTCGTCTACGATCAGGGTTTCCCGGGGAACCAGCAACCATGTCCGACATCCTGAACAAGATTGTGGCCGTCAAGCGCCAGGAAATCGCTTTGGCGCTTGAGCGAAAATCGCTGCAAGCCATGCGTGCGGACGCCGAGTCGCGGGTGCTGACGAGGGATTTTGAGTCGGCACTGCGCACCGAAGTGGCTGCGGGGCGCAACGCGGTGATTGCCGAAATCAAGAAGGCCAGCCCCTCCAAAGGGGTCTTGCGCGAGGATTTCGAGCCAGCCGATATCGCCCAGAGTTATGCCGAACACGGCGCAGCATGTCTTTCCGTGCTGACTGACAGCCAATTTTTTCAGGGCAGCGTCGATTTTCTCAAGCAGGCGCGGGCTTCGTGCCAACTACCCGTATTGCGCAAAGACTTCCTGGTTGATCCCTACCAGGTGTATGAGTCCCGCGCCATGGGAGCCGACGCCATACTGTTGATTGCGGCCTGTCTGGAGGACGCACAAATGCGCGATATGGAGGCGATTGCGCGTGACCTGTATATGTCGGTGCTGGTGGAGGTACACGATGCGACAGAACTGGAGCGCGCTCTGGCGTTGAAAACGCTCCTCATCGGCGTGAACAACCGGAACCTACGGACTTTTGAGGTCACGCTTGACACCACCCGCCGCCTGGCCCGCCGGGTGCCCGAGGACCGGCTGATCGTGTCGGAAAGCGGGCTCTA
>JANOCN010000387.1:0-3335 GCA_031412185.1 Betaproteobacteria bacterium
CTTTCGCGTTTGAGCTCGGTGCGGCTGGGAGCGTCCGACCCCTTGAGCTCGCGCTTGAGTTCTAGGTCCAGATCGCTGCCTTCTGCGACAAATTGGCCCGAAACGTAATAGCCCTTCTTGAATTTGTGTGACATCGTTTGAATAAGGGCTGTCTTGCAGAGAAGTATCATAGCCCCCGCTATCAACATACCAAGATGAAACCAAACAAGTCAACTGCCGACAGCGGCTTCAGCTACAGCCGCGCTTTTTTTGAAGACCTCGTAGACACGGCCATACAGCACGCCACCAAACTTGGTGCCACGGATGCAGCGGCTGAGGCATCGGAGGCTTTTGGCCTGAGTGTTTCGGTGCGCAAAGGAGAGCTGGAGAACGTCGAGCGTAACCGCGACAAAGGGCTCTCGGTGACGGTGTATGCGGGGCAGCGGCGTGGCAACGCCAGCACCTCGGATTTTTCGAAACCAGCGATTGCGCAGACTGTTCAGGCCGCCTATGACATCGCCCGCTTTACCGCCGAAGACCCGATGGCCGGGCTTCCAGATGCGGCCGACATTGCGCCCCCATCGTCGCGCGCAACCGATCTGGACCTGTTCCATCCCTGGGCGATTACGAGTGAGCAGGCGGCGCAACTGGCCCTGCGCTGCGAAGAGGCCGCACTGAAAACCGACAAACGCATCACCAACAGCGAAGGTGCCGGTGTGTCGGCCCAGCAGTCGCACTTTTTCAGCGCCCACACCCATGGTTTTCGTGGCGGTTATGCGAGTTCGCGGCATTCCATGTCGGTGTCGCCGATTGCCGGCACCGGGGACGCCATGCAGCGCGACGCATGGTACAGCTCGATGCTCAACGCACGCGACCTGGCCAGCCCGCAGCGGGTCGGGCGTTACGCCGCCGAGCGGGCGCTGAGCCGCCTGGGGGCACGCAAGATTTCGACACGCCAATGCCCGGTGCTGTTTGAGTCGCCGTTGGCCGCCGGACTGCTGGGCGCATTTGTGCAGGCAGTAAGCGGTGGGGCGCTGTACCGCAAGAGCTCGTTCCTTTTGAACTCCCTGGGCAAGCAGGTGATGCCCAGCCATATCGATGTGCACGAGGACCCGTTTGTCAAACGTGGCAAGGGAAGTTCACCGTTCGACGAAGAGGGCGTGCGCGTGGCAGCGCGGCAGGTAGTGGAGGCCGGGCGCGTTCAGGGTTACTTCTTGAGCAGTTATACCGCCCGCAAACTGGGGTTGCGCACGACCGGCAACGCGGGGGGTTCGCACAACCTCACCTTCAGTTCACGTTTGACCGAGCGTGGTGATGACCTCGATGCCATGGTCCGGAAGCTTGGCCGTGGCCTGCTGGTGACGGAACTAATGGGGCAAGGCGTCAATTACGTGACCGGCGACTACTCACGCGGGGCGAGTGGCTTCTGGGTGGAAAATGGGCGCATCGCGTACCCGGTGCATGAGATCACCATTGCAGGCAACATGAAAAAGATGCTCAAGGACATACAGGCGGTTGGTGCGGACACCTACAACTACGGCGCCAAGACCGTGGGTTCGATCCTGATCGGGAAGATGAAGGTAGCCGGTAACTGAGCGAGATTTCCTGCGCTGGGCTCGGGTACCTGAATCACTGAATCACTGAATCACTGCTACGGTCAGCCCGCAAGCGCCGCCTTTACTGCCCCCGACACCAGCGCCATTTCCGCTTTGCCAGCCAGCCGGGTCTTGGCCAGACCCATCACCTTGCCCATATCGGACGCTGCGGGCCGGTGCCCCAATTGGGTTGTGAGTTCGGCCACGATGGCCTGTACTTCTGCGTGCACCTGCTGGGCATCGAGCCGTTGCGGCAGGTAGGCCTCAAGCACCGTTAGCTCAGCCGCTTCCTGATCGACCAGGTCCTGGCGCTGTGCCGTGGTGAAGGCGGCGATGGAGTCCTTGCGTTGCTTGATCATCTTGTCGACGATGCCAACCACTGCAACGTCGTCCAGCGTGATCCGTTCGTCCACTTCCTTCTGCTTGCAGGCCGCCAGCAACAGGCGAATGGTACCGAGCCGTGCGCTGTCTTTAGCGCGCATGGCAGTTTTCATGTCTTCGGTAATCTGTTCTTTCAGTGTCATCACAGTCTCCTGCATTCCAGAAATACAAAACCCGCGTTCCGGTGAGCGGACGCGGGTTCATGAAGCTGTGCGAAGCCTGGCAACACGCCAGGCCTTGCGATCAAAACAGCTTCTTGGGCAACTGCATCGAGCGGATGCGTTTGTAGTTGCGTTTGACGGCTGCTGCCTTCTTGCGTTTGCGTTCTGCCGTTGGTTTTTCGTAGAACTCGCGAGCACGCAGGTCGGTCAACAGGCCCAGTTTCTCAATGGTGCGCTTGAAACGGCGCAGTGCCACGTCAAACGGCTCGTTTTCTTTTACACGGATGGTGGTCATTGGCTAAATGATTTCTGAAAATATGCCAAAGCGAGATCGGGCGCCCGGGCCGGGAGTTTTTTGGCAGGCGACAGGGGTCGGCCAGCAAAGCCCCGGATTATAGTGCGTTTGCGCCTGCCTTTGCCTTGCGCTGCGCCAGCCCGTGCGCACAGGCGTAGGCACTGGCCCATGCCCACTGGAAGTTGTAGCCGCCCAGCCAGCCCGTGACGTCCACCACCTCGCCAATGAAATACAGGCCCGGATGCCGGGACTCCATGGTCTGGCTGGACAAAACGCGCGTATCAAGGCCCCCTGCTGTTACTTCTGCTTTGGCATAACCTTCAGTGCCGCTGGGTACCAGCTCCCACCGTGACAGATGTTCCGCCAGGGCTGCCAGTGCCTTGTCGGGTGTGTCATTGACCGGTTTGCGCCAGTTGTGGCCCCAGCGCGCGTCCTGTCCCACCCAGGCATCGGCAAGGCGTGCCGGCACCTGGCTGGCCAGTTCGTTGGCAAGCAATTTGCGCGAGCTGGCTTTGGCCGCGAGAAGCGCTTGCAACAAGGCGGATTCGGGTGCGAGGTCCAGCCGTATCGGCGTATCGGCGCGCCAGAAGCTGGAGATCTGCAATATCGCCGGTCCACTCAGGCCGCGGTGGGTGAAAAGCAGATCTTCCAGAAAACGGGTCTTGCCCTTCTTCACCCCGGTCTCGACGGCAACCGGCAACGACAGACCCGAGAGTTGTGCATAAGGCGCCCAGACCGTGGGGTCGAACACCAGGGGCACCAGCGCCGGCCGCGGTTCGACCACCGGCAGTCCGAACTGGCGTGCCACGCGGTAACCGAAATCGGTTGCGCCGATTTTGGGAATCGAGAGACCGCCAGTCGCGATGACGACAAAACGTGAGCTAACGCTGCCACGCGATGTTTTCAGCAGGTAGCCATCTGGCG
>JANOCN010000388.1:0-2881 GCA_031412185.1 Betaproteobacteria bacterium
CCGTGATCTACAACACACCCGGTTTGCAGCCGGGACGCACCAGCTTCACCTCCAATGCCGAGATCGAGACCTGGCTGCGCGACATGGCTACGTCGGCCGCACGCTCCCCGGGCCTGAAAGCCGCAGTGCTGCCTTTGGGCCAGTCGCAACGCGGCGCCGCACTGGAAGCGCTGGTACTGACGCAGGCAGCCGCAACCGACGCGGCCGCCCTCGCGGCCTCCGGACGGCCCACCGTGCTGCTGCTGGGCCAGCAACACGGCGACGAGCCTGCTGGCAGCGAAGCGCTGCTGGTGATTGCGCGCGAGTTGACGCAGGGCCTGCTGCGACCCCTGCTGGAGCGCATCAACGTGATCATCGTGCCGCGCGCCAACCCCGACGGTTCAGCCGACAACCAGCGCGCCACCTCGGGCGGGCTCGACATGAACCGGGACCACCTGCTGCTCAACACGCCCGAGGCACAGGCGCTGGCGCGGCTGACCCGCGACTACGCACCCACGGTGGTGGTGGACGCACACGAGTACACAGTGGTTGGCCGGTTTCTGCAGAAGTTCGACGCCATCCAGAAGTACGACGCACTGCTGCAATACGCGACCACCGCCAACCTGCCCGAGTTTCTGACCAAGGCGTCCGAAGAGTGGTATCGCCGGCCGCTGGTGGCAGCGCTGGGCGCCCAGGGGCTGAGCACCGAGTGGTACTACACCACATCCACCGACCTGGCAGACAAAAAAGTCTCGATGGGCGGCACCCAGCCCGACACTGGTCGCAATGTCAATGGCCTGAAAAACACGGTCAGCCTGCTGATCGAACCCCGCGGGGTCGGCATTGGCAGACTGCACATCCAGCGGCGTGTGCACACGCAGGTCAGCGCCATCAGCAGTGTGCTGGCCAGCACCGCGCAGCGGGCGCCGGAGCTCGGGCAACTCAAACCCTATATCGACAAGGACGTGATGAGTCAGGCCTGCAAGGACGAGGCGGTGGTCGAGGCCGGACCAACCCTGATGCCTTATGACCTGGTGATGCTGGACCCGGTCACGGGTGCGGACAAACCACTGAAGGTTGAGTGGAACTCGGCCTTGACCTTGCGCAAGCTCAAATCCCGGGTGCGGCCTTGCGGGTACTGGTTGTCCGGCGCCTCCAAAACCGCCGTCGAACGCCTGAGACTGCATGGTGTGCAGGTGCTGCGGGTACTGGAGCCCAGCTCGATGTTGGGCGACATTTACCGCGAGACGGCCCGTGCCGCAGGCGCGCGTCAGGATGTGCGCGGCAGCATTGCCGACGCAGCACAAATCGTCAAAACCGAAGTGGCCCTGGTGCGCGGCGTGATCGACGCGCCTGCAGGCAGTTATTACGTACCCCTGAACCAGCCGCTGGCCAATCTGGTCATGGCCGCCCTGGAGCCTGACACCCAAAACAGCTACTTTGCGAACCAGCTGCTCGACAGCCTGGGCCACACTGCGCGCGTGATGTCCGAGCCGGCCATCAAGACCGAGGCCCTGCCTTGAGGGGCTGAGCGCTGGCAGCAGCGCCGCGAACCGGGGTACTGCGTTTGCACAGCAATTGTCCGAACCGGCCTACAGACAAGCCGCTGCCAGCATGGTTTTATGGTGAATCACCCGTTACAAAGGATTCCCCATGAAAACATTTGCCCTGCAACCCAAAATGCTGACCCTGTCGGGCGTCTTCTACCCGACCGGTTACGCCGTCATCATGTTCCCCGACGCGCAGCAAGCAGAGCAGGCCGCGCGTGAACTGGTGAGCGGTGGTTATGACGACGACGCCATCATGTTGCTGCCGCCAGAAACCATTTTGCGCGAGATCGGCCGTGTGGATGGCGATTCGGACGTGGACCTGCCGTCGGTCGGCACGGAAGGGCACACGGTCCAGAAGTACGTCAAGCTGGCGCGCGAGGGGCAGTATGGCCTCATGGTGCATGCTGACTCTGACAAAGACACCGAACGCGTGATGTCGGTGGTCCGAACCCTGCCGTTTTCTTATGCCCAGAAGTACCACATGCTGGCGATGGAAGACTTGGAATAGGCCTCAAAGCGGCATCGCTTGCTATTAAATCAATAGCTGTCGGCGCAGGTTTAATAAGGCCTGCAGGCCAATTTGACCTTAAAAATCACCACCACCATGCGCCAGACTCTCAAACTTGGTGATGCGGCTGATAAATGCCAGCTTGACGGTGCCGGTCGGGCCGTTGCGCTGCTTGCTGATGATGACCTCGGCCACGCCGGGCTCTTTGCAGGCGTCTTTGGTGTAGTACTCGTCGCGGTAGATGAACATGATGATGTCGGCGTCCTGCTCGATGGCGCCCGACTCGCGCAGGTCGCTCATCATCGGGCGCTTGTCGGTGCGCGATTCGACACCCCGACTCAGCTGTGACAGCGCAATCACCGGGCACTGCAACTCCTTGGCCAGCATCTTCAGCCCGCGTGAAATCTCGCCGACGGCGGTCGCGCGGTTTTCTTCGCTCATGCTCGATGACACACTCATCAGTTGCAGGTAATCGACAACGATCAGGCCCAGCTTGCCGCACTGCCGCGCCAGCCGCCTGGCGTTGGCGCGCAGTTCGCTGACGGTCAGGCCGGGGGTTTCGTCGATGTGCAGCGAAATGTTGCGCAGCTTTTCAATCGCCTCGGTCAGGCGAGGCCACTCTTCGTCGGTCAAGGCGCCGGTGCGCAAATGGGTCTGGTCAATGCGGCCGATGGAGCCGACGATACGCACGGCCAGTTGCGAGGCACCCATCTCCATCGAGAACACGGCCACCGGCAGGCCTTCGTTGTGGGCCTCTTGTTCGGCTATGTTGATGGCCAGCGCGGTTTTGCCCATCGTGGGTCTGGCCTCAAGAATCACCAGGTCTCCGGCCTGAAAGCCCGAG
>JANOCN010000389.1:0-2007 GCA_031412185.1 Betaproteobacteria bacterium
CCGATTGCTGTTCCTGCAGTCATCGAAAAAGTCGCAAAATTTTCGACGGTCAAATTGCTGGTTCCAATGTCGAGTGTGGAGTAGCGGGCCACGGGGCTGGACACAATAAATCATGCCATCGCCCGTTCTCGTATTTCGTCAAGCACCCGCACCATCTCCGTCACTCGAATCGGCAGGAACAACGCCTCTGGTCCTTGTTGGCTGATGTCAGTAAACGGGGACTCATACAGCCGCGCCGGCTCCATCACCCCGTTCTCCGTCAGGTACTGCACGATGAGGTCAATGAATTCCAGCTGGCTGGCCGTTGCCGTGGTGCCGATGACGAACTGGCTAAACGCCTGCTTGGCGGTTTCGCGGTCTAGCCCCACCAGCGACCGGATGAAGATGCCTAGGCCATGGCTTTGCTCAGTCGCCTTTTTGATTACTTCGGCTGAACCGCCGGCCTGAACCAACATCTTCTCCAGTTCGTCCAGGTCGGATGCTGTCAATGGCTGATTCCGCCGCAGGCGCTGCAGCGACAGGTGGCTCTCATGTGCACGCAAGAACTGCCGCGCCTTGTCCTTGAACTTGGCCAAGTTCATGCCTGTGCCGACACCCGGCAGCGCAATCGCCGCACCCTCGCCAAGCTCATCCTCAAAATCTGTGTAAACGACGACTCTTTTGCCCTTTTCAATCAGCTTGACCAGCGCCCGCAACTTCTTGCGCGCGGCCTCCAGCATGGCCACGGTCACGTCTTCCCACCATTCGTCGCTAGCGATGGCCTGAATCAGCACCATGTGCGCCTCGATAGCCGGAATGGCGTCCTGCTCTTCCAGGGCGCTGGCAATGGCCTGCATGCGCTCGCGTAGGGCTGCAAAGTCAGGTCTGGCTTGAAGGACGGCCAATTGGGTACGCAGCACCAGCATGTCGAAGCGTTTGGCATCCTCATCATTGTCCAGCAGCGCAGTGGGCAGGTTAGAAACCTTTTCTGCCAGCGCTGTAAAACTGTCCGCGCCCAGCTTGTGCCAGGATTCGAGCTTGGCAAACTTTTCAACTGACTTGCGCTGTGGTCGCACCACAAAGTTGTCCAGGTTCATGGCCGCAACCTGCTGATGCAGCAGCCCGGCCAGTTCACCGCGCAGTTGGTTGTCGCTGAGCTGGTCGCCATAGGCCGCCTGGGGCTCTTCTACCTTGGGACCAGCATCAATGCGCCTATCCATCTCTGCCACCATCTCCAGCCGCGCCTTAAACAGCCGGGTGCTGAGTGATTCAGTGGCTGAACCGTCTGCATGGTCCGGGTTCTGGCTGAAATACTCCAGGTTCTGGCAGTAGTCAAACACGTTGAAAAACTGCTTGTGCTGCCCCGGCCCGTACAGGTCAGGGCACAGCCGAGTGCCGCGCCCCACCATCTGCCAAAACTTGGTTTTGGAGCGAATCGCCTTGAAGAAGACCAGGTTGACCACTTCCGGCACGTCGATGCCAGTGTCCAGCATGTCCACCGAAATGGCGATATGCGGCATACCCTCCTTGCTCGAGAACTCGTCAATCAGGCTCTGCGCGTACTCGGTCTTGTAGGTCACTACCCGGGCAAAGTGGCCTTTGTAATGCGGGTAATTGAGGTTGAAGCGCTCCGCGATGAACTCGGCGTGCGCGTTGTTCTTGGCAAACACGATGGTCTTGCCCAGGCGGTCGCCACCGGCCACCTTTTCGCCACGGGTCATCAAGTGTTCCAGCACCTTGTCCACTGTGTCGGTGTTGAACAGCCACTTGTTCAGCGCAGCTGAATCCACCGCATCGGGCACCGTGCCGTCTTCAGTCCATTCCAGCGCGTCCCACTGCTCCTGCTCTTCATCGGACAAATCGTCGTACTTGATGCCTTCGCGCTGGAACTTCAGCGGCACCGAGACTGCTCGCGGCGGAACGAGAAAGCCCTCCGCGATGGCATCTTCGAGGCCATAGGCGTCCGTGGGCACGCCGTTTTCCAAATTGAACAGGGTGTACGTATTGCGGTCGATTTCGTCCTTGGGT
>JANOCN010000390.1:0-3645 GCA_031412185.1 Betaproteobacteria bacterium
CCACACCGAGATGATCGGCGACGGCATCTTGAGTCTGGTGGAGTGCGGTGCGGTCAGCAACCGCCGCAAGAATTACCTGCCCGGCAAGATGGTCGCTACTTTTGCGCTGGGCTCGGAAAAGCTGTACCGGTTTATGGACCGCAACCCCGGCATGGAGATCCACCCGGTGGACTTCACCAACGACCCGCACCTAGCAGGGCAAAACGACAATCTGGTGGCGATCAACGCGACCTTGCAGGTTGATCTGCTCGGGCAATGCGGCTCCGAGAGTCTGGCACATATGCCCTATTCTGGCACCGGCGGGCAGTCCGACTTTGTCCGCGCCGCCAACCGTTCCCGTGGTGGCAAGGCCTTCATTGTTGTGCCGTCCACGGCCAAGGGCGACAGCATTTCACGTATCGTGCCTTGCCTTTCCGCTGGCACCCACGTGAGCACCAGCAAAAACGATATCAACTACGTCGTCACAGAATACGGCGTGGCCCAGTTGCGCGGGAAATCGGGCAAGCAGCGCGCGCGCGAAATGATAGGCATCGCCCACCCGGACTTCCGCAGCGGGCTGACCGAGCAGGCCAAACGCATGAATCTGCTATGAACCGGCCCTGCGGGCAACGACTCGAAAATCTGTCGATCACTTGATACGTTTGCGCAGAAACACAGGCGCTTTCGGGGGCACGGTACGATGACAACAACGCGGCTTTTCCCGATTCCTCGCGAGGAAGTTCTCGGGCTCGCGCCGTTTCAGGGCTTGCGCCTGCAGGACGTCTGGCTTCCCGCCACTGTGAGCGAGCTGGCGCGCGCGCGAGACGAACTGCTGGGCAGCCCGTTTCTGGGATTCGACACCGAAGTCAAACCCACGTTCAAGGCGGGCGAAGCCGTGCGCGGGCCAGACGTAGTGCAGTTCGCAACCGGTACGCGCGCCTTTGTGTTCCAGATGCACGACGCTGGCAGCGAGGCACTGGTGCGCGAAGTGCTTGTGGCAGGTAACTGCGTCAAAGTTGGGTTCGATCTGCGCAGCGACCAGAAACAGCTTATGTTGCGATTGGGGCTGCATGCCCAACCACTGCTGGACCTGGACTTTATTTTCCATGCTCGCGGGTACCCCTATTCCATCGGCGTCAAGGCCGCCATAGCACTGCTGTTCAATCAGCGGCTCATGAAGTCAAAACGCGTGACTACGTCGAACTGGGCCAACCCCACGCTGGACGACCGGCAGGTGTTGTACGCGGCGAACGATGCCTACGCCGCATGGGCGGTGCTGCACGCACTCGGGCTGCCCGCAGAAGAACTGCCGATATGGGCGAACGGACTTTCGATGTCGCCGACCGGAGCTGCCCGTCTAATCCCGGCAGCCCGTCACCCAGTGGGGTCGAACCCCGGCAGCTAACGCGCTGCGCCGGTTCTGCTGGCCGCGGTTGATGGCAATCTTTTCATCTTCATTGCGTTTGCCCACCAGCACCACACCGCCAACGCCCAACGGCCACTGCATTCAATGCCCTTTGGTTTTGGTTTTTTATGAGGGGGTCCAGCCTGCGCACCTCCCGAAATCGAGGCGTTTGCGCTAAGCTTCGCCCTATGCGGGTCTCAACTGGCTGGATTCAAGTGTTCTGGTTGGCGTGCGTCTGGCTTGCCGGTACCGCCTTGCCGACGTACGCGAACCAAGTCGCCGAACCCGCCGATCCTCTCGCCCCGCTCATCTCCGCCTACGAGCGCGTGGTACCGCCGGGCGCGCAGGCCGATAGTTACCGCGACTTGATGCGCCGTGTTATGCAGCGTGTGCAACGCAGCTATCCCATCGAAGTAGATCTCGCTACGCTGGTCGCCGCCAGCGTAGGCGCGATCGAATTGCTCGGTGCCGGGCCGCTTGAACCCGCTGTGGTCTTCAAGCGTTCACTCAACGCGGCGCTTGCGGCGCTTGACCCGTACTCTAGTGTGCTCGACGAAAACGACTACGCCCGGTTCGGAAGTTCACAGTCTGGCAGCTTCAGTGGTCTTGGACTGGAGATCGAGATGGCCGAGGGCCTGGTACGCGTGGTCGTCCCGATAGAAGATACCCCGGCCGCGCGCGCGGGGCTGCGCAGCGGTGATCTGATCGTCAAGTTCGATGATCAGCCGGTACTCGGCTTGACGCAGGCGGACGCGGTCGCGCGCATGCGCGGCGAGCCCGGCACGCCGATCACGCTATTGATCCGGCGCGCGGGCCACGAAGCGGAGTTTTCGGTCTCGCTGGTGCGTGACATCATCCGTTCGAGGCTACTGACCTGGCGCATCGAAGACGACGTGCTGGTACTTCGGCTCAGGCAGTTTGCGGGGTCGCTGAAACCACTGATCGACCAGGCGGTTGCGCAGGCGACCGCTACGCGGCAGCCACGCGGGGTCATACTGGACCTGCGCGGCAATCCGGGCGGTTTGGTCAACCAGGCAGTGGCCGTGGCAGACGCGTTTCTCGGGCAGGGCGAGATTGTCGCAATGCGTGGCCGTTGGCCGGGTAATTCGCGCAGCTGGAGCGCGGACGAGGCGCAACTTCTGCCTGCTGTGCCGATGGTGGTGCTGATGGATGGTGGCTCGGCCTCGGCCTCGGAGCTGGTTGCCGGCGCGCTGCAGGACCACGGACGCGCCACGGTCATGGGCCAGCGCAGCTTCGGCAAAGGCAGTGTGCAAACGGTGCTGCCGCTGGGCGCTGGCAACGGTGCCCTGCGGCTGACGACGGCGCTTTACTTCACCCCCTCTGGCCGCCTGGTGCAACGCACTGGCATCGGCCCGGATATAGAACTCGCCACGCGGCAAACTGCTCCAGCGCCGCGCATCGGGCGGCGCGAGCAGGACCGTGCGCAAGCCCTACCCGGGGCGCAGGAGCCGCTGCCGCCCAAGGCGCGTATCGAGCAGGAGCGTTGCACGCGTCCGCCGCAGGGCGAGGACCGGGCGCTCGGTTGCGCGATCGCCTTTCTTAAGGCTGGCGCTGTGGATCGATTTGTCGCCACGCTGGGTCCGGCGCTGCCAGAAATCCCTTGAAGTGGGCTGGGTTGGTCCTTTGGAAACAGTGAGGGGTTTCGAAGTTTGTCCACTATTACCAATAGTCTCCGCATAGGCGGCGCATGGTGGGTAGTGTGTGGGGCTTGCCGCGCTGCTGCGTGGATTGAGAGGGAAGTTCTATGAGTACGGCCAAGTTTTTCGGTTACGTTGTATGGACTCAGTTGGCCGTGATGGCATTTCGCCTGATGATGGACGGAGAAGTCGCCGCGAAGTGGGCAGATATCCCCTCCGTCTCAGCAGTCGTGTTTGGCATCAGCCCTCACGGCCAGGCGTGTTATCAATGGGTGCGCGACAAGCTGGGGCGGTAAAGATAAATGGCATTGCCTGCCTTTTTGGTGTTGGTTCTATTCACGCAAATTGAAACACTGCCCTTTGAATGCGGCACGCCCATCAAGGAAGTCGGCAGCAGTGGCCACATATGGAAGTGTTTGATAATCAGTCCATGCTCAGCCCACTAGCTCATAAACTGCCAGGCATTACCGCACTGTGCGAGCGGTATGGAGTGGCTCAGCTTGAGTTGTTTGGTTCTGCGACCGGCATCGATTTCAAGCCGGAGACCAGTGACTATGATTTTCTGGTGGAACTGGACGCCCAAGCCCCCGGCTCCCGCGCGAA
>JANOCN010000391.1:0-4406 GCA_031412185.1 Betaproteobacteria bacterium
GAGGGTAGTCGGGCCCAGCTGGAATAAAGATGACATCTCCCGCCTTCACCGGAAGCATCTCGCCGGCGACGCGTAGAGTGGCATTGCCCTCGATGATGATGAACATTTCTTCCTGGGCGTGATGAAGGTGATACGGACAACCACGCTTCCCCGGTTCAAGGACATCGAATGAGGCACCAAGCTTTTCGGCCGCGGTGCCACGCGCCAGACGTGATCCCTTAGCGTCGTAGTGCGGCTCACGCAGGAAGCGAGTCATCGGAACTTCGTTGAAGTTGCGGATCAGTATGGCGGCGAGTTCGGATGCGCGGTCAGTCATGGCTGTAGTTGTGGCGATACGCCGGTTTGGGACGCCTGAGGCTGGAAGTCACGCGACGCAGGAGGCGGTCGCGTGGACTGACTAGTGTGCGTCCAGCATGGGCGCGAACTTGTGGGGTGAAAGTTCCCTGTGGGATAACCGAATTGGACTCGGGCATGCTGGCTGGCGGTGGTGATATTCGTGTTGTGTGCTGCGGCGCGAAAAGTCTCTGAACTTCTGGTTATTCTTCTGACTGTCGAGGATCGCTGATATGAGTGCTGAGGAATCAAAGTTCGGTGCGACCTGTGGCAAGTTTTCGAAGTTGAGTGGAACGATCACGACTGCACCCTCAGTGCTGTAGAAGTTGATGTGAAGTGCCACGTAGTCTACGTGGTAGTACTCGACACCTTCGGCAATCAGCTTGCCCACGATGTCGGGGAATGGAAGTGAGCCAGACACGGTTGCTTGGCCTAGTTCGCGAACGTGATTCGCATTCATGGTGTTCAAAGTAGTGGAACTGAGAAGGGGTGGCTTCTGAGGCCTAATGCCGGCGTTGACCGGCGCACCTCAGGCGTGTGCGCGAAGCGCACAGAAGCACCTTTGCGTCCGTGTCGAACAACCTGTTATTCCTCGCCTTACTCATAGTGACTCCACATCCGAAGGACACGAACCGCTCGCTCCTTCTTGAACACCTCGTACACCAGCCGGTGCTGGATGTTGATTCGGCGCGAGTACGCGCCCTCCAAATCTCCAACAAGCTTCTCGAATGGAGGTGGACTCTGAAACGGGTCCTGTGCCAAAACATCCAGGAGCGCTTGCGCCTTTTCTTTCAGGCCGGCCACTGAAAGCTTCTTTGCGTCCTTGAGCGCATGCTTGGCGTAGACGACTCGCCACTTCACCACTTGACTTCGCTGGCGCTCCTCTTTAGAGGCTCAGCCATGCCCTTCTTAATCGATTCACGCATGCCAGGGACCGACATGAGGTACAGCGTCTCCTGAATCGCATCCCAATCTTCGACCGATACGAGGACGGCGCTACTGCGCTTGCCAGCGATCACAACAGGTCGATGAGACTCGTTGGTCTCGTCGATCAGGCGGTACAGGTTGGCGCGCGCTTCGCTAGCGGTGACGGGATTTGACATGGGTACCCTCCAATGGCCGGTATCGTACGCTTATACGTACGCGTGGTCAAGCGCGACGGTGCCGAGTGAGGGTCGTAGCCGAGCGCCTAATCTGGCGATCCTTGATTATCCGCCCGCATAACTTAGCAGGCCGTTTGCCAACAATGCCATGCGTGCGCCGGGAACCATTGCGCAGAGCGGTCAAAACCGGATTGCCAGGTGCAATTGGAGGTGTCGGGATTGCCACGATTCCTGTCGCCTATCTCCCTGGGCGGGACGTCTGTTGGGCCAGCTTTGCAAGGTGTTGCAGTGCAGGCACTATAGCGCTTCAGTCTGCTCCGCCCGACCGTCGAGCCGACGAAACATGTTGGTGAAAACAGCGCACAAGCGGCAGCGACTGGGCGAACCCGGTGAAACCAACTCTGAATGCCGCCCAGGCTTCGATTCCCGACCCAGCAATCCTGATGCCCGGGCGCTCTATGAACCGTAGTCCTTCGGTTGCCTCCTGAGCGTTCACTCGCCTTTGATATTGGCCGCCTTCACCACCACCGCATTGCGCACCATTTCCTTGCGCAGGAAGTCAGCGAACTCTGCGGATGAACCCTTGCCGACTGTCGCGGCCTGGTCTTCGAATGTCTTGCGCACATCGGGCGAGGCCAGGATGTCGTTCAGTTCCCGGTTCAGCCGCTCCAGGACTGCCGCAGGCGTCTTGGCAGGCGCGAACAGCCCGATCGAGCTGGTGACGTTGAAGCCCTTCAGCTCAGGCGTTTCCCCTAGCGCGGGCACGTCGGGGCTGGCCGCCAGCCGCCCCTCCACAGTTACACCCAGAGCCTTGATCTTGCCGGCCCTGATATGCACCAGACCGGTCGACGGCACCAACAAGGCCAGGTCGATCTGGTTGCCGATCAGGTCGCTCACGATTTGCGGTGCGGCCTTGTAGGGCACGTGCACTATGTCGATCTGGGCCTGTTGGCGCAAGGATTCCATCGCGACATGCAACAAGTTGCCCACCCCGGGGCTGGCGTAGTTGAGTTTGCCGGGATTGGCGCGTGCGTAGCGTATCAGTTCCGCGACGTTGTTGATGGGCAGTCCGGGGCGCGCCACCAGCATGAGCGGCGTGATGTTGATCAAACCCACGGGCACCAGATCCTTCAGCGCGTCGTACTTGACGGTGTCGGGCGTCACCAGAGGCGCGATCACAATGGTGCTGTCAGGCGCAACCAGCAAGGTATAACCATCGGCCACTGCACGCACCGCCTTGGTGGTGCCCACCACGCCACCAGCACCGGCCACATTGTCGATCACCACCCCCTGGCCGAGTCGTTCTGCCAGCTTGGTCGCCACCAGGCGTGCGGCGAAGTCCACCGCCCCGCCGGCCGGGAACGGAACCACCACCGAGATCGGTTTGGCAGTGGGCCAGGCCGCTGGCGTCTGCGCGGCCGCTACGGTAGCCATCGCCGCCAGGGCGACAGCAGTCAGCAGTTGGAGCAGTGTCTTGGGCATATTCGAATATCCTTGAAGAGTGAAAAAAACTGGAGCGGAATCACACTGCCTGTTCGGCCAGTGAAGTGGCCTGCGCATTGGTTTGTGCTGCCGTTCGGGGGAGGGTCTGCGTGATGTCCGACGGGGCTTCAGGCTGATCATCGAGACTGCAATATTTGAGCCAGGCAGGGCGCTGGCCGTGGAAACCGCCGCTCAGCGCATGGCCGCACTGGCAACCCCGGTCGCGGGGCAGGTGGGCCACCGCATCGATCAAGGCCTGCTCGATCCGGTCGTGCAGGCCGCCGGAGTAATATGCGTCGTTCATGCTGCCGGGCCCGACATGGATCACTGCAGGTGCCATTCCGGCACCATAGTTGATAACTGGGGCGATCGACGCAAAACACATCTCCGCCTCGCGCGCCAGCGTCACCTCCGGCACCAAGGGTGTGCCGATGATGTCGGCACCCTCGCGTTGCAGCGCGCGGATCTCGGCCGGTGTTTCGAAGCGTGGCCCCTCGACGCAGGCGAACACGCCGCGGTCGAGTACACGGTCCGGCATGCCAGCGGTCGCAGCCAGCAGCGATTGCCGCACTTCCGGGCAGAACGGTTCTGTCATATCGACGCGGACCCAGCACTCGGCATCGTCAAACAGCGATAAGGGCCGCGCCTTGGTGCGGTCCAGGAAATCGTGCGAGATCATAATGTCGCCCGGTCGCACGGCAGGGTTCACCGAGCCGATGGCGTTCTGGGAGATGATGCGCTCCACGCCCAGCTCACGCATCGCCCAGATGTTGGCGCGGTAGTTGATCTTGTGGCTCGGTGTGGTCAGCTTGGGGCCATAGCGCAACACCACCACTGCTTCGCGCTCGCCGATGCGGCCGGTGAGGACGCTGGCGGTGCCCCACGGTGTGGCCACCTGCTGCTCACGCCGGTCTGCGAGAAGGCGTTCTGACGCAGCGCTCGAAATCAGGCCCACGGGCGCGCGCGATGCCTTGGATTCGGGCTCTGTCTGGGTCTTGGTTTGCATGGGATCGGTCCTTTATGAACGGCTCTGGGAAAGGCCAGCGCCTTGGTTACGGATGCGGTCTCGAATTTCGCGCTCGTCGATCCGCGTGAACTGGCCTTGTTGGTAAATGGTTTCGCCGTGCACCAAAACGGCGTGGATGTGCTGCGGCCCGGCCGCGAACACCAGGTCCGACAACACACGCTCTGGTGTCAAACCGAGCGGATGTTCAAGGTCCAGCACCACGAGATCCGCCTCTTTTCCCGGCTCCAGGCTTCCGATCTCGGCCTGCCAGCCGAGCACCCGCGCGCCTTCGCGCGTGGCCATTGCCAGCGCGTCACGGGCCGGCAACGCGTAGCCATCGAGCCGGTGGCTGCGTTGCAGCAGTACGGCGAACTTCATCTCCTGGAACAGGTTCAGCGCGTTGTTGCTTAGCGCGCTGTCGGTACCCAGGCCCACTGGCACTCCCCGCGCGCGCAATGCCTCTACCGGCGCCACGCCGCTTG
>JANOCN010000392.1:0-3651 GCA_031412185.1 Betaproteobacteria bacterium
CCTGGCCTGCTCTTGCAGCATGTTGCCGATGCGCTGGCCGATGCCCTTGCCGGCCCAGCCCAGGTGAACTTCCAGCACCTGGCCCACGTTCATGCGCGATGGCACGCCAAGCGGATTCAGCACGATGTCGCACGGCGTACCGTCAGCCATGTGCGGCATATCTTCGACCGGGACGATCTTGGACACCACGCCCTTGTTGCCATGGCGGCCAGCCATCTTGTCGCCAGGCTGTAGATGGCGTTTGACGGCCAGGTACACCTTGACCATCTTCAGCACGCCCGCTGGCAACTCGTCGCCCTGGGTCAGCTTCTTGCGCTTTTCTTCAAATGACAGGTCAAAGCTGTGCCGTGTCTGCTCCATCGAGTTTTTGATGCTCTCGAGCTGCGCAGCGACTTCATCATCTGCCGGGCGTACATCAAACCAGTGGTATTTCTCAACGCCCGCCAGATAGGCCTTGTCGATCTTGGTGCCTTTGGCGAGCTTTTTCGGGCCGCCGTTGGCGACCTTGCCATTGAGGAGCTTTTCGATACGGTCAAACGCGTCGGCTTCCACAATGCGCAGCTGGTCATTCAGGTCCAGACGGAAACGCTTGAGTTCGTCGTCAATGATCTGCTGGGCACGCTTGTCACGCACAATGCCTTCACGGGTAAAGACCTGGACGTCAATGACCGTGCCTTGCGAGCCCTGGCTCACACGCAGCGAAGTGTCTTTCACATCGCTGGCCTTTTCGCCGAAGATGGCGCGCAGCAGTTTTTCTTCCGGCGTCAGCGTGGTCTCGCCCTTCGGCGTGACCTTGCCCACCAGCGTGTCACCCGGCTGGACTTCGGCACCGACATAAATAATGCCGGACTCGTCCAGACGGTTGAGTTGCTGCTCGGACAGGTTGGGAATGTCGCGCGTGATCTCTTCCGAGCCCAACTTGGTGTCGCGCGCCATGACCACGAGTTCCTCGATGTGAATCGAGGTGTAGCGGTCTTCCGCCACCACGCGCTCGGAGATCAGGATCGAGTCCTCGAAGTTGTAGCCGTTCCAGGGCATGAAGGCGACCAGCATGTTCTGGCCCAAGGCCAGCTCGCCGATGTCCGTCGATGCGCCGTCGGCAATCACATCACCCTTGGCCAGCTTGTCGCCCATCTTGACGATGGGGCGCTGATGGATGTTGGTGTTCTGGTTGGAACGCTGGTACTTGATCAGGTTGTAGATGTCCACACCCACTTCACCGGCTTGTGCTTCGGCGTCGTTGACACGAACCACAATGCGGGTGGCATCCACATAGTCCACAATGCCGCCGCGGGTCGCAGTCACCACGGTGCCCGAATCGATGGCCGAAACGCGTTCGATACCCGTGCCGACAAAGGCCTTCTCAGGGCGCAGCACTGGCACGGCCTGACGCTGCATGTTGGCGCCCATCAACGCGCGGTTCGCATCATCGTGCTCCAGGAAAGGCACCAGCGAGGCGGCCACCGACACGATCTGGGCAGGCGACACGTCCATGTACTGGATGCGCTCGGCGCTGACCAGAACCGACTCGCCGTTCTCTCGGGCAGACACCAGCTCACCCGTCAGCTTGCCGGAGCTGTCCAGCAGGGCGTTGGCCTGCGCGATGACGTATTTGCCTTCCTCGATCGCCGAGAGGTAGTCAATCTGGGTCGTGATCTTGCTGTCAATCACGCGGCGGTACGGGGTTTCAATGAAGCCGTATTCGTTCAAGCGGGCGTACAGTGCCAGCGAGTTGATCAGGCCGATGTTCGGGCCTTCCGGCGTTTCAATCGGGCAGACGCGTCCGTAATGGGTCACATGCACGTCACGCACTTCAAAGCCAGCACGTTCACGCGTCAAACCACCGGGGCCAAGGGCCGAAACACGGCGCTTGTGGGTGATCTCGGACAGCGGGTTGGTCTGGTCCATGAACTGGGACAGCTGCGACGCGCCAAAGAACTCTTTCAGCGCAGCAGAAATCGGCTTGCTGTTGATCAGGTCGTGCGGCATCAAAGGCTCCTGCTCGGCCTGCCCCAGACGCTCTTTCACTGCCTTTTCAATGCGCGCCAGACCTGTGCGGTACTGGTTTTCTGCGAGTTCACCGACACAACGCACGCGGCGGTTTCCGAGATGGTCGATGTCATCGACTTCGCCATTGCCATTGCGCAGATCGACAAGGATCTTGACCACGGCGAGGATGTCCTCGTTGGTCATGACCATCGGGCCGGTGGACGTGTCGCGTCCGACGCGGGCATTGAACTTCATGCGGCCGACCTTGGACAGGTCGTACGTGTCCGGGTTGTAGAACAGCCGCTGGAACAGCGCCTGCACGGCGTCTTCCGTTGGCGGCTCGCCGGGACGCATCATGCGGTAGATGGCGACGCGGGCTGCAAATTCGTCGGCCGTTTCATCGGCGCGTAGCGTTTGCGAGATGTACGCGCCCTGATCCAGTTCGTTGGTGTACAGCACCTGCAGGTCCTGCACGCCCGCAACGCGCAGCTTCTTGAGCAGCGCTTCAGTCAACTCATCATTGGCCTTGGCGATGATCTCGCCCGACTCGGCGTCAATAATATTCTTGGCGACCACACGGCCGATCAGGAAGTCTTCTGGCACGCTGATGGTGGACGTACCACTTTGCTCGAGCTCGCGCGTGTGGCGAACGGTGATGCGTTTTTCCTTGGCGACCACTACCTTGCCAGTTTTATCGGTGATGTCGAAACGGGCGACTTCACCACGCATGCGCTCGGCCACAAACTCCATCTGGGCGCCGCTGTCCATCAGACGGAAATTGTCGAACACAAAAAAGTTCGCGAGGATGGACTCTGGATTCAGGCCAATGGCCTTGAGCAGAATCGTGACCGGCATCTTGCGACGGCGGTCGACGCGGAAATACAGCACATCCTTCGGGTCGAACTCAAAGTCCAGCCAGGAGCCGCGGTAAGGAATGATGCGGGCCGAGAACAACAACTTGCCCGAGCTGTGGGTCTTGCCCTTGTCATGCTCGAAGAACACGCCAGGCGAGCGGTGCAGCTGGGACACGATCACACGCTCGGTGCCGTTGATGACGAAAGAGCCCTTGTCGGTCATGAGCGGCACTTCGCCCATATAGACCTCCTGCTCCTTGACTTCCTTGACCACCTTGGACTGCGAGGTCGAAGATTCGCGGTCATAAATGATCAGCTGGACTTTGGCGCGCACGGCCGACGCAAAGGTCAGGCCCCGGGTCTGGCACTCACGCACATCAAAAGCCGGTTTGGCCAGGTTGTACTCGAGAAATTTCATCTCGACAAAACCGTTGTGCGAAACGATGGGGAATGCGTTTTCAAACGCAGCCTGCAAACCCTCGACTTCGCGCTTTTGCGGCGCGCGGTCGGCTTGCAGAAACGCGGTGTAGGCGTCTTTCTGCATCTGCAACAGGTAAGGAACATTCAGCACGCTTTCGCGGCTGCCGAAACTTTTGCGAATACGCTTGCGTTCGGTATAGGAATAGGCCATGAGTTCTCCGCTTGGATGGGACACAAACCAGTACAGCAACTGGTTTGTTAAGCTCTGGCGACTGTCTTGAATGAATACACCACGTAATCAAACAGACTTGGTGGTTGGCCACTACCAACCATGGCGGACGGCAACGCTTTGCACGTTGCCCGAACCAAGGCGTTTCCTGCAGTCGGG
>JANOCN010000393.1:0-1997 GCA_031412185.1 Betaproteobacteria bacterium
GTGATGCTGGGTGCCATTGGGCGCAAACCGCCGCACGACAAAAGCACCTATGGCGTGCCGTTCGCGACCCAGTCGCTGGGAATTTTCTACAACAAGGAGGTGCTCGCCAAGGCAGGCATTACTGCACAGCCCAAGACCTGGGACGAGTTCAAGAACATCTGCAAGTCCCTGAAGGAGAAAAGGATTGCGTGTATCGCCAACGGGTCGAAAGAAGCGCCAGTGCTTGAGCAGATGTTTGGTGTGATTGGCCCGAACTTCTACGGTGGCACCGCCTATTTCAATGGCTTGATGAACGGTAGCAAGAATTTCAACGACCCTGGCTTCATCAAGGCCATCGAGGAAGTGGTCGCGCTGAAAGACTACATGCCACAGAACCAGATGGGTGTAGGCGAGAACGAGAGCCGCACGCTGTTTGCGTCCGGAATGGCAGCCTACTACATTACCGGCACCTGGAATATCGACACCATCAAGGAGCTGAACCCGAAGGCCGATTTCGACATCATGCCGGCACCGCCGCTGGTAGCAGGTGGCCCCACCTATGTTGCAACGTTCGCGGACGGCAACTATGCCGTCAACGCCAAGACGACCAAACGCGAAGCAGCCATGAAGTTCGTCAACTACCTGGCCAGCAAGGAGTTCGGCCAGAAGTTCACCAACGAGCTGCGCCAGATGTCGGCAGTGCCGGGCGTGAAGGCAACCGATCCGCTTCTGGCTTCGTTTGGTGAGCAAACTGCCAAGTCGGGCACACCATTCCTGATGCTGGTGGGCTTTCGCTACCAGAACCCGAATGGCTCCATCCTGCTGCGCGACGGTATCCAGAAGGTGATGCAGGGCCAGGGTACACCCACGTCGCTGGCGGCAGACATCCAGACCGGCCTGGCCACCTGGCACAAGCCGCTGCAGAAGTAGTTCGAGAAGGGGATGGCTGTGTTTAACCGCAAGACGCTCTGGATCACGTTATTCACAGCCCCCGCCTTGTTGATGATGGCGCTGTTCATGTTGTGGCCCGCCGTGTCGGCACTGGGCTACAGCCTGTACGACTGGAACGCATTTACCCGGGGCGATTTTGTCGGGCTGAAACATTTCGTGCGGCTGACCGAGCCGCCGTACCGGGGCGAGTTTCTGGCAGCGCTGAGCCATAACGCTATCACCTTCATCGCGGTGCTTACGCTGCAAAACGGCCTGGCACTGCTGCTGGCATTCGGGCTCTACCGCAAGCCACGCGGTTTTGCGTTTTTTCGTGGCACCGTGTTCCTGCCGGTCATCCTGTCGCTGGTGATCACGGGGTACCTGTGGCAGCTGTTCCTGCACCCGCTGTTTGGCCCATTGACCAAGATCGCCATGACCACCTTCAACCTCGAAGAGTTCGCGCCGCTCGGCGATAGCCGTCTGGCGCTGGGGACCGCCATCGTGATATCGATCTGGCGCAATGTGGGTTTCCCGACACTGGTATTCCTGGCCGGCATGAACGCGATATCGGACGAGATCTACAAGGCAGCCGAGCTCGACGGTGCCAGCGACTGGCAGACCTTCCGGCGCATCACGCTACCCAACCTCGGGCCGTCGTTCACGATTGTGGTGATCCTGTCGTTCATCGGTGCATTCGAGTGGTTCGAGTTGCCGTTTGTGATGGGCGGTGCCACCGGCAACCCAGCCAATTCACTCGACACCATGGCGCTGATGTTCTACCGACTGTCGTTCGGTGACGGCGCATCCCCCGTGACCGACCTGGGCCTCGGTGCGGCGGTCAGTGTGGTGCTGTTTGTCATTGTGCTGATTGGGTCCAAGTTTGGCGCCGACTTTCTGCGCAAGCGCGAGGTGACGCAATGAGCGCCGCCGGAAAAAATGGCGTACTGAAGAAACACACCCCGCTGACGGTTCTGCTGATGGGGCTGTTGATCTTCAACACCATTGGTGTGGTGGTGCCCTTGCTGGTGGCCCTGGTCTCATCGTTCAAAACCACGGCGGAGATCATGAATGCGCCCTTCGGGTTGCCC
>JANOCN010000394.1:0-3345 GCA_031412185.1 Betaproteobacteria bacterium
TCTTGGTCATCTTGCCGGCGATCACACCCGCCATGTAAGCACCTTCGTAGGTACGGCTGTCGTAGGTACGCATGTTCTCGGCCTGCTTGTAGCCGGTGGCATGTTCGAACCGCACCCCTTTGGTGTCTGCAGCCACCTTGAGCATGGGCTCCATGTAGCCAAAAGTGGTACCGAAAACCAGCTTGTTGCCCTGATTGGCCATGTCGCGCAACACCCGCTCGGCATCCGCCGACTCGGGCACATTTTCAACAAACGAAGTGACGACCTTGTCGCCGTATTCCTTCTCTAGCGCCTTGCGGGCCTGGTCATGCGCGAACGTCCAGCCGCCGTCGCCCACCGGGCCAACGTAGGCGAAAGCGATCTTCAGCGGCTCCGCCTTGGCTGGTGCCGCAGCGGCGGAGGCCGGGGCGGCAGCGGGTGCCGCAGCGGCAGGCTTGGGCTCTTCCTTTTTGCCGCAGCCCATCAGGGCGGCTGCCGCGATGGCCGATAACGCGGCTACCTGGATCAGCGATCGTTTGTTCAAGTCAGTCATTTTTTTCCTCAAGTGGGAGAGTTGCTGGAAGGGGAACCGTGAATTATGAGCCGGGATAAAAGGGTTTACCAATCGACGCCGGCATATTGATACGAATCCATTGCGGGTTGCGCGAGATCAGTGCCAGCACGACGATGGTGGCCAGGTAGGGCAACATGCTGAGAAACTGGCTTGGAACATCGACTCCGATACCCTGCAGATGGAACTGCAACATGGTAACGCCGCCAAAAAGGTAAGCGCCCAGCAGCACGCGTGCCGGGCGCCAGGTGGCAAAGGTGGTGAGTGCCAGCGCGATCCAGCCCTTGCCGGCCACCATGCCCTCGACCCACAGCGGCGTGTAGATGATGGACAGGTAGGCCCCCGCCAGACCGCACAACGCACCGCCGACGACCACCGCGAGCAGGCGGATACGCCGCACGGGGTAACCCAATGCGTGCGCCGATTCCGGGCTCTCGCCCACACTGCGCAGCACCAGCCCGCTGCGCGTGCGGTACATGAACCAGATCATGGCCAGCGCTACCAGCACGGTGAAGTAGACCAGCGGATGGTGGCGAAACAGTGCCGGGCCGACCCAAGGAATGTCGGCCAGAAAGGGCACCGCGAAACTCGGGCGCTCGGGCATTTTGGCCTGCACATAACCGGTGCCGACAAACGCCGAAAAGCCGGTTCCGAACAAGGTGAGTGCCAGCCCGGTAGCAAACTGGTTGGTGTTGAGCCAGATCACCAGGTAAGCAAACATCCCGGCCAGCAACGCACCTGCCGCAATACCCGCAGCAAACCCCAGCCAATCGCTGCCGCTGTACACCACGGTGGCAAACCCGGCAATGGCGGCGCATAGCATCATGCCTTCGGCACCCAGGTTGACGAGGCCTACCTTTTCGTTGATCAGCAGGCCGAGCGAGGCCAGCGCCAGCACCGTACCGGCATTCAGAGTGGCCGCAACCAGCAACGCATAAGACTCCATTATTTTCCTCCCCACTTGAGCCGGTAGTTCACCAGCGTGTCGCAGGCCAGCAGGCTGAACAACAGCAGGCCCTGGAATACACCGGTGAGCGACTTGGTCAGGCCAAGCCGCGACTGCGCCATCTCTCCACCGATATAGAACATGCTCATCAGAATGGCGGAGAACACCATGCCGACCGGGTGCAGCCGGCCCACATACGCAACGATGATGGCGGCAAACCCGTAACCGGCGGGTACCGAAGAAGTCAGTTGGCCGATCGGCCCTGCCACCTCCAGCGCACCGGCCAGACCCGAGGCACCGCCGGAGATCAACAGCGCCGTCCATAACGCCTTGCGCGACGAGAAGCCGGCGTAGCGCGCTGCTGCCGGGGCCAGGCCGCCCACCTGTTGCGCAAATCCGGCGCGGGTGCGGAACAGGAATATCCACATCGCAGCCACACCCAGAACCGCCATCACCACCCCGATGCTCACGCGCGAGCCCTCGAACAGGCGTGGAATGCGCGTCACTGCTTCAAAGTTCTTGGTTTGAGGAAAGTTGAAACCCTGGGGGTCCTTCCACGGCCCGCCTACAAGGTAACCGAGCAGCTGCGCCGCCACGTAGACCAGCATCAGGCTGACCAGAATTTCGTTGGCATTGAAGCGGTCTTTCAGCAAGGCGGTGACCGCTGCCCACAACATCCCGCCAACCACCCCCGCAAGGATGATCGGCAGCACGATCCACGGCCCGGTGGACTTGTCGGCCAGCAGCGCCACACCACCCGCGAAGATGGCCCCGATGATGTATTGCCCTTCGGCCCCGATGTTCCATACGTTGGAGCGAAAACACACCGCCAGGCCGAGCGCAATGATCAGCAGCGGCGTGGCCTTGACCAACAATTCGCCGACGGCATAACCGCTCCTCACCGGTTGCCAGAAGAACATCTCCAGCACACGCAACGGGTCTTTGCCCAGCGCAATGAACAACACGACGCCGATCGCCACGGTGATCAGCAGCGCCAACACCGGCGACGCATAACCCCAGAAAGCAGACGGCTGCGGACGCGCTTCGAGCTTAAGCACGCGCCAGCTCCAGCCGCGGTTGGGGCTCCCATAAACCACTCATCCATTCGCCAATTTTTTCTGTCGTGGCGTCAGCGATGGGCACCGAAGGCGAGAGGCGGCCCTTGGCAATTACGTGCAGGCGGTCGCAGAGTTCGAATAGCTCGTCCAGTTCCTCGCTTACCACCAGCACCGCGCAACCCTGGTCGCGCAGCGCCAGAATCTCACCGCGAATCTGCGCTGCGGCACCCACGTCGACACCCCAGGTGGGCTGCGACACGATCAGCAGCTTCGGACGTGCGTCAATCTCGCGGCCCACAATGAACTTCTGCAGGTTACCGCCCGAGAGAGACCGCGCCGCCGACGCCGGACCACCGGCCTTGACGTTGAAGCGCCGGATGATGTCTGCCGCCTGCGCCTGCAACGCCTTCACATTGATCCAGCCCAAGGGTAGCGACAGTGCTTCGTTGCGGGTCAGCAGCAGGTTGTGCGCCAGGCCCAGCGTAGGCACGGCACCACGACCGAGCCGTTCTTCGGGCACTAAATGCAGCCCCAGGTTGCGCCGCTGCCCGCGGGGCGGTGAGCCTTGGCGACACCGATGTGGGTGCGATGCATCCTGGGCAGCGGCGCAAACTCGGGTTGCATTTTGTGCCCGAAGAACGCCTCGGTCGCGGTGCCGTGCCTACGTTGGGCCTGGCGCACAACCTGCTGCTGACCCGCAACGAAGCACTGTCGCTACCCTTGGGGTGGATCAATGTGAAGGCGTTGCAGGCGCAGGCGGCAGACATCATCCGGCGCTTCAACGTCAAGGC
>JANOCN010000395.1:0-3335 GCA_031412185.1 Betaproteobacteria bacterium
AGCTCCAGCCCAAAGCTCGTTCAGTTGGGGAAGGGTGTGCAAGATGCTTCAACGCTGGTACTCCGAGCGCTGCGTAACGAGCTCGGCCACCGAACCGAGTGCCCCCAGGACAAGCGAGTGCGAGGTATTCACTGCTGCTTAACGAGGCTGCAAAAAACCCTGTTTCCGACGCACACCTGAGTTTGCAAAACACGTCGTGAGGTCAGAAGTTTCATTGTCTTTGCTCCTGTGAGTATTCGCTGCCTTGTGCCGCAGCAGCACCACCTTGAACATGACGCGCGGGTCATACGCGCTGGCGCCGACCTCCTCGTTGTTGAACTCGGCATCCATGACCGAAAGGTCGAGTTCTTGATCGACCAAGTAGTGCAGTGCGAAGGCAAGCTGCCCGGCACGATTTGCTCGGACAGCACTACGGGCAAGAGCAGGCCGTGGCGTTCTGGGGGTTAGTAGCCCGTGTCTGGCTCCACGTTCCCCTCACTGCCTCCACCCGCTGTTGGCCAGCTTCTCGATGTTGTGCACCATGCAGTAAAGGGTGCCATTGCGCGTTGACCCTCTCGCGCCCGCGCAGGTTCTGCCGCGTCATCCGCTTGTTGTGGCGGATGTTGCCGAACACCGGCTGCACCGTGCCGATGCGCTGGCTGTACAGCCGCCTTCCATGCGCGGAGTCAATGGCGCGTTTCATGCGCTCGCTCGGATGCTGGGGATCGCTGGCCTTGGGCTCGAACCGGGTGACGCGCCTGCCACGCGCGTTGTCTTGCTTGACCTGCGGGCTCTTCAGGCATTGGTCGCGCAGTCTGCCGGGATGGCGCGCTCCAAGGGTTGCGCCATGTTGGCATCGCTGTGGTAACCCGCATCGGCCGTGGGTGGGGCGCGGCAGGCCTCAATCTGCGCGATCATGGGCAGCAGCATGGCCTGCTCCGGGCCCGACCCGACCACGTCAGCGGCCACGATGACCTGGTTGGCGCGGTCCACCGCCGCCATTGCCACGTAGCCCTGGATGACGCCCTTGCTGGTCGCCATCTTGGCGCTGTCCAGATCGGTAACGTTGGTCTTGAGTTCCTGGCCTTTGCGGTTGAGCCGGGGCTGGCCAGCAGGCCATCGCCCAAGTGCTCACGCCAATAATCGACCCGACATTCGCAGTTCGCGGTTGAACTTGTCCTCTTTGAGCTTTCGCGATTTGTCGGAGAACCAACCCCAAGCCGCCGAAGCGGCGACGGTGATAAGTCCGAAGTCCAGGAGATTCTCTTGACCGCTGGTCATGCTGGTTTGTGACGCCTGACTCAATATGGACCAAAGCCTGATGCAGGCCATCTCGTCCACGCTGCGGCCCAAAATGAATGCCAAAAAGCCCCTGAAACCTCACAGCGTCAGTCCCGTTCGACAGCATGGGCGCAACGGTGCCATGCGGCACCCGCACGACAGGCCCGCCAACGCTCCCTCAACCCCTCACCCTCAACCCCGCAACCGCGCATTCAGCGGCCAACTCGGCGGCTGCGCCAGGGCGCGCAGCAGCGAGCGGTTGACGTCTGCCAGGTCAATGCCGTGCAACTCGCACAGGGCCAGCACTCCACCCATGGCGGGGTATTCGAGGGCCCGGGCAATTTCAAGGAACGGCGCATAAGGGCCGGTGTTGCCCAAAACGGCGTCGGCCACGCGTTCCGATACGGGCAGGTGTTGCAGCACCGAGGCCACGGGCTCGCCCATCAGCAGGTCAATCTGCGACAGCAAGCCGCACAGGCGCACTTCGCTGCGCAAGGTGTCTTCCTCGCCGGCATCCAGCAGCAACTCCATGGCTTGGGCGCGCAACACCATGCTGGCGCGCACCGGCAGCAGGTTCACGTCGTCGCTGGCGTTGGCCAGTTGGCCAAGCAGCCATTGCCTGAAGGTGGACAGGCCGAGCACCATCAGACCATGGCGCACTGAATTGACGCTGTTGCGCAAACCTAGCGCGGCCGAATTGGCATAGCGCAGGAAACGCACTACCAGCACCGGGTCTTCCGACAGGATGTGTTCTATGCGCTCCAGCGCCATGTCGTCGTCTATCGCTTCCACCAGCCGCCCGATAACCTGGTGGCCGGGTTGGATCGCTTGTCCGCCATAGCGGTGCAGCACGTCGTCGACCGGCCAACCTGTCACTCCCCACACCCCCTGTTGGTCCAGGCAGTGGTCTACCAGCACCCTGCTGGCGACAGCCTCGTAGATATGGCCAGCGCGTACCGGGCTGACCAGACTGGCTGTGTTTGCCGGGTTGGCGGAGCGGTCTTGCGGGGTGCCAGTAGCACCTGGTTCTGGGTGCAACACCGCATGCAGGGCCAGCAGCGCTTCGGCTGCACTCAACGTAACTACCCGCTGGGCAAAATAGCCGACCAGCGCCGCGTCCGGGCCGGGGGTGCTGCCCCCGCGCCAGACCAGCTGCACACCACGGGTGTGCGCCGGACCGATTTGTGCTGCGACCAGTGGGTCGTCAGCGAGCGTGCTCTCCACGCCAATCCACGGGCCGTCGGTTTTAGCCTGGGCCAACACGTCGGCCAGCAGACTCGCCGACTGCGCGAGCAGCACCAACCGGGCGGAGTGCTGCGACCACTCGCGCGCAAGAATGTCCAGCAAATGGGCACCATCGACCATGGAGCGTGTGTTGGCGTCGGCAAACAGGAGTACGCCGCCGGCCCGGCGCTGCCGGTTCCAGACCAACTGGTAGCCAAGCGTCAGGTTGGAGAGCACGGACGGTGCCATCAGACAAGTAACTAGTTGATGAAGTTGAACAGCGACAGCTTCTGTATCTGGGCGTACGACTGCAAAGCCGCCTGGTAGCCGGTTTGCTTCTGGTTGAAGTCCGAAATGCCTTTGACCATGTCCAGATCCTCCGCGCGTGAGCGGTCGCCCTCCAGCAGAATCGTCTGGGCTCCCTGGGCGTTGGTGATGCTGTCGGCGCGGTTAAGCCAGTCTCCGGTCTGGCTGCGCGCGCTTTGCAGCTTGTCCAGGCTGCTGTCGAACTGCGCCAGCGCCAGCGCAATGCCTTGCGACAGCTTGTTGTCGGCAGCCATGTTGTTGACGCTGGCAATGGCTTCGTCGAGTACATCAAACACGCTGATCCGGGTGCTGGGTGCAACATCCACCGTGTCGCCGTTGGCGGGGGTGCCGCGCACCACGACGGCCATGCCGTCAAACTGGATCGGGGTGCCCTCGCGGTAGGGCTGGCCGGTGGCCACGACCGCCGCCGTGGTGGTGTTGACCACGGCGTAGGTGGTAAGGCCGGCCGCTACCGTGAATGTCAGGCTGTAGTTGTTGCCGGTCAGCGCAGCCGGCGACTCCACGCTGCCCGCGCCGGTTGACAC
>JANOCN010000396.1:0-2372 GCA_031412185.1 Betaproteobacteria bacterium
GTTTCAGCTTGACGGCAGTCGCTGGTTTTCCGCAGGAACTGCTGGATACGCGCAGTATCTATGCGCTGCGCAGCGCTGCCGCTGCGCAGGTATTGCTCACCCTCGACGTGTCGGGCTGCGACGCAGTGCTGCTGAGCGGAACCGGTTTGCCGACACTGCGCGTCATGGCCCAGCGCGCGCTGCCAGTGCCGGTGTTGTCGTCCAATCTGTGCCTGGCCTGGGCAATGCGTTGTTGTACCCATCCCGGGCAGGCACCTGCTGCTTCTCTGGCTACGCTGCTGGCGGCAGATGCACCATGGCGCCGCGCCATGGGTAAGGCTTGATGGTTATGTCAAACCACAGCCGCCGCCTGCTGCAACCCCTCGATCATCGAACTGCGCAGAAGATGCGCGCGCAGTGCTGTGGGGTCGCTGGCGATCGCCTGCAATTTGCGCAGTGCCGCCAGCCGCAACGACGGGTCGCGTTCGCGCATCCGGCTGCGGTTGGCATCGGCCTGTTTCAGTATCTGGTCGAGCGCCACCGGTCGCCGCTGGCGCTCGTACAACGGCAACAGGTCGGCAGCGTCTCCCTGCAGCACCCGCACCAGTTTGGCAACCAGGTTCAGCGCATCGTGAATGCCGCCGTTCATGCCCATGCCACCAGCCGGGCTGTTCAGATGCGCTGCGTCGCCCGCCAGCCAGATACGTCCGGCACCGTAGGCGGAGGCGATCCGCTGGTGCACCCGGTACGGGCGCACTTCGAACACCCGGTACGGCTGGGGTCGGGCCACGATGGCTTGCAGCGCAGCTTCGATGGCCTCGGGGCGCAGGCTGTCCTCTATCGGGCGGTCTTCGGGAGGGTAGATCGAAACCCGCCAGCGGCCCGGCACTTTGAGCAGGCTGAAGTTGCCAGCCCCGGCCTGCCAACAGTAGGTCACATTCGACAGGCCAGGCAGGTGCTGCTCAAACGCGAAGTCCGTCGTAGCCAGGATGGTCGTCTCCGGGTAGGTGCTGCCTTCAAAACCCACACCGAGCGCCTTGCGCACCACGCTGTGCGCACCATCTGCCCCGATCAGCCAGCCAGCGCGCCGGGTTTGGTTTCCGCCGGCGCTTGCCAACTGCACGCTCACTGCCTGTGCATCCTGTGCAACCGCTTCTACCCGGGTATTGAAATGCACTTGCGCATGGGAAAAAGCCGCCAGGCGCTCCAGCAGCAGGCGCGAGAGTTTGACCTGCTCGCACTGCAGACGGTACGGGTGCGCCGTCACGTCGGCCAACACGCCCAGGTCAAAACGCGCGTGTTCACCACTGGGGTGCATGCGCACTTGCCAGTGCGGGCACACCAGCCCCTGCGCAACCAGCGCGGGGGTGACGTCATATGCGTCCAGCATGTCCAGCGTCGGCGGGTGAAAGGTCGATGCCCGCAGGTCCTCGCTGATACCGGCAGCGGCCTCCAGCACCGCCACACTGGTGCCTGCATGGGCCAGCGCGAGTGCCGCACACAGGCCCACTGGCCCGGCACCTGCAATCAGAACTTGGGGGGAATCAGTCATGTCAGATGAGTTTACGCGCAGGGGCATGCTACAACTGGCTGCCGTCGGCCTGCTGGCTGCGGCGGGTGCTGCGGCGGCGCAGGCCTACCCGGCACGCAGCATCCGGCTGATCGTTCCATTCCCACCGGGTGGTTCTACCGACGTGGTAGCGCGGCTGATGGCGCAACGCCTGGGCGATGCGCTCAAGCAGCCGGTGGTGGTGGAGAACAAACCTGGCGCCGGCTCGGTGCTGGGCACCGACTTTGTCGCCAAGTCTGCACCCGACGGCTACACGTTGGTGATGGCCGCCAATTCGTCGATTGCCCCCGGCCCGTTGATGCGCAGCAGCATGCCGTATGACCCGCTCAAGGACTTTGTCCACATCGCCATGGTGGGCAGCTTTCCGAACGGGTTCATGGTGCGCAACGACCACCCGGCCCGCACCATGCAGGAGTTTCTGGCGCTGGCCCGCGCCCGACCGGGCAGCCTGAACTATGCCTCTGCGGGGGTCGGAACGTCGGGTTTTCTGAGCGGCGAGCTGCTCAAGCAGTCGGCACAGGTGGATATGGTGCACGTTCCCTACAAGGGCTCCGGGCCGGCCATTACGGACTTGCTGGGCGGCCAGCTGGACGCGCTTTTCGAGGGCATGGTTACCGCTACCGGTTACGTGCGCAGTGGCAAGCTGCGCCTGCTTGCGGTGACCAGCGAGCGCCGCGTCAAGGCGTTTCCCGATGTGCCCACGCTGGCCGAGCTGGAACCTGGGGTATCGGGTGCGGCATGGTTCGGTATCTCGGCACCGGCGCGTACGCCCGCACCGGTTACCGAGCGACTCCAGGCCGAGGTGCTGGCGGTCGTGCAGTCA
>JANOCN010000397.1:0-4559 GCA_031412185.1 Betaproteobacteria bacterium
TGGGAACCGCGTTGGTGCCGAGTGTCTTGAAAGTGTCGAGGAAAATGTTGTTTTGCATCACGCGGACCTTGATGCCGTCAAACTCCTCCGCCTTGGTGACCGGACGTTTGCTGTTGGTCAGGTTGCGAAAGCCGTTTTCCCAATAGGCCAGATTCACCAGCCCGGCTTCTTCCAGCTTCTTGTTGAAGTAAACACCGGCCGGGCCGTCCAGCACGGCGTCGGCTTCTTTTTCGTTGGCAAACAGGAACGGCAGATCGAACGCGCCCAGCTCCTTCACGATACCCACCAGCGGCGAGCTGGAGGTGCAGACCATCTCCTGGGTACCGGCGCGCAGCGCCTGTGTAGCCGGCAAATCGCCACCTGCAGCACCGCCCCAGAAGGCGTTGATCTTCATCTTGCCGCCGGTCTTGGCGGCCAGCACTTCCTGCATCTTCTTGACGCCTATGCCCACCGGATGGTCTTCATTGACACCGTTGGTGAACTTGATTGTGCGATCGGCAAATTGCGCGAAGGCGGACGTAGCCACCAGCAATGTAGCGGCAGCGAGTGCCGTGGCCAGGGTTCTGCGTTTGAACATGGTTGTCTCCTTTAGGTTAGCGACAGGGGTTGGAAAATTGGTAACGGGTGTCATCGCATCCACCATTGCAGCGGCACGAGCACGATGGACGGGAAAAGCACCAGCAAAAACAGCACCGCCAGCTGCGCCATGAGGAACGGCAACACACCCTTGAACGCGTCGTCCATGCTGATTTTGGCAACACCACACACCACGTTCAGCACCGTACCTACGGGCGGCGTGATCAGGCCGATGGCGTTGTTCATGATGAACATCACCCCGAAATACACCGGGTCGATCCCGGCCTTGAGCACCACTGGCATCAGGACCGGCGTAAGGATCAACACAGTCGGCGTGAAGTCGAGTGCAGTGCCGACAATCACGACCAGCACCATCATGACAAACATCAACAGCATCTTGTTGCCCATGAAGGGCTCCATCAGCTTGGCCACCTCGGTCGGGATATTGGCCACGGTGATAAGCCACGCGCTGACCATGGCTGCGGCCACCAGAAACATCACCACCGCCGTCGTCTTGCCCGCGCTGAGGATAAGCTGGTACAGCGCGGACCACTTGAGCTCGCGGTAGACGAACATGCCCACAAAGAAGCTGTACACCGCCGCCACCACTGCCGCCTCGGTGGGCGTGAACACACCAAACTTCATGCCGCCAATAATGACGATGGGCAGCGCCAGCGCGAACCCACCTTCGGCGGTAATGCGCAGACGGTCCGGCAGCGCTACCCTGGGACCAGGGGGTACGTTTTCTCTCTTGGCCACCCACCACCAGGTGAGGCCGATGGCCACGCCCATCAGCAAACCCGGCACGATGCCGGCCAGAAACAGCTTGGTGATGGAAACATTGCCGGCCACCCCGAAAATTATCATGCCGATGGACGGGGGAATAACCGGCGCAATGATGCCGCCCGACGCAATCAGCCCCGAGGCACGGCCCACGTTGTAGCCTGCGGCCCGCATCATCGGGATCAGCAATGCGGCCAGTGCGGCAGTGTCGGCCACCGCAGAACCCGACAGTGACGCCATGATGACGGCGGCGATCACGGTCACATAACCCAGACCACCACGAAAATGTCCAACCCAGGCCATCGCCAGATTCACGATGCGCCGGCTCAAGCCGCCGGCGTTCATGAACTCGCCGGCCAACAGGAAAAAAGGTACTGCCAGCAAAGGAAAGTTGTCGGCCCCTTCAACGAACCGCTGGGCCAGAATCTGGCTGTCGAAGGCGACCAGACCGCTGGTAGCGGCCAGGAACGCCATCAGCGTCACGCCGCAGACCAGCAAGGCATAGGCAATCGGCATACCGATTGCCATGGCCGCCAGCAGGCTGCCGATAAAAACCGCTACCGTCACACTTTTGCCCCCTGCAACTGCTTCTCTACATCCGCGAGGCCTTCGGTCTCGATCACTTGCACCAGTTCGTCTTCGCTGAGGCGCCCGGTCACCAGGCGGAACAACATGTTGAGGTTGATGGTTCCCATCACGACGCTGGCCACATAACCGATGCCGTAGACCCAGATCATCGAGATGCCCACCACGGGCGAGACGTTGCTCACCTGCAGCTCGTGCATCTGGAAGGTGCCCATGAAAAACAGAACGTTACAAAAGAGCATCAAACTTTCGCTTAGAAAAAGGCATACTTTTTTTCCCAGCACCGGCAGGTGTTTAACCAGCGTGTCAACGCCCAGGTGCCCGCCCTCGCGCATCGCCACCATGGCACCTATATAGGTCAACCAGATGAAGCAGTAGCGCGACATCTCATCCGAAATGGTGATGCCGGAGTTGAACGCATAGCGCAAAACCACATTGCCGAATACCATGACCACCATCGCCACCATACATACGACGACCAGCAATTCCAGCAGCCGGAAGAACCAGTGGAGTGCAACATCGATTGCTTTTTGGAACGTCATACCCAGCGAGTATCTTGGTTGTTTGTCTTGATTCAAATCCCGGGCCGCACCAGCCTCCGAATTGCCGGGCCAATGGTATGACGATAAGAGAATTGCACGTTAGGGACTTACCCTATCGCCTGGCATGTGGCAGGGCCCGCACCGGCTTGCCGTGTGGGCGAGCGGGGCTTGCTGTCAAAATGGCGGGATGATCAGGCGAGGGTTGGCAAGGCAGGGGTTCGGGCCGGTCTTGTGTGTTTGCGTGTTGCTGTTTGCACAGTGTCTGCGAGCCCAGGACCAGCCCATTGCGCCCGCGTTTGAGGTGGACATCCAGGCCCCTGCCGACGTCAAGGCGACGCTGCAGCGCCACTTGGAGCTGATGCGGTACCGCGAGTTGGCAGACCTCGACAGCACCGAGCTGAACCGCTTGCTCGTAGCCGCTGAACAGAACACCCGCGAATTGCTCGGCACCCTGGGCTATTTCTCGCCTGATGTGGCGCTGGCGCTGCAGGATGCCCCAGCCGGTAGCGCCGCACCGCGCCGGGTTATCGTCACGGTGCAGCCGGGCACGGCGACGCGGGTGGGCAGCGTGGCGATCGATTTCTCGGGTGCTATCCGCGAAGACCCGTCCAGCGCTGCGCAGCGCGAAACCATCCGCAGCAACTGGCCGCTGCAAGCAGGCATGCGATTTACCCAGACGGCGTGGGACGATGCCAAGGCGCAGGCGCTGCGTTTGCTGGGCGCAAAGCGCTATGCGGTGGGGCAGATCGTCTCCAGCCGTGCCGAAATCGACCCGCTCACGCATTCTGCGAGCTTGCAAGTAACGCTGGATTCCGGCCCGGCTTATCGCCTGGGGGAAACCCGTGTCAGCGGACTCGTGCTGTACGACGCCGCGCTGGTAGAACGCATTGCACGCCTGACCCCCGGCGTTGATTACGACCAAACCCGGCTGCTGGAGGCCCAGCAGCGCCTGCAGGACAGCGGCTACTTCGACTCCGTTTTTATTGCGCTTGATACCGCCGGCGAGCCCGGCGCGGCCCCGGTCGTGGTGACTTTGCGCGAAGCCAAACGCAACAAACTTGTGCTCGGTATCGGCGCCAGCACCGACAGCGGGCCACGCTTGTCGGTGGAGCACACCAACCACCGGGTGCCGGGCATCGGCTGGCGCGCGGTGTCCAAGCTGCTGCTCGACCGCGACACCCAGTCGATTGGCAGCGAGCTCACATCGCAACCTGACGCAGACAACTGGCGCTGGGTAACGTCGGGCTTGCTCAAAAACGAAAACGCAGCCAGTGTGGAAGTACGCAGCCAGACCTTGCGCGCCGGTCGTAGCCAAACAGGTGAACGCATCGACCGCAATGTCTATCTGCAATACGACCGCAGCAACACCACCAGCCTGGGCGTGACCACGCTGGCGCAGGCGGTCAGTGCCAACTACGCCTGGACACAGCGCAACTTCGACAGCCTGCCATTTCCTTCTGCCGGTTATGGGCTGGGAGTTGAACTGGGTGGCGGCTGGACCCTGGGTAACCAGCGCGAACCGTTTCTGCGGACCCAGGTGAATTGGCTCGGGATCTGGTCGCTGGGCGCAGGGCAAGACCGCATCAGCGCGGCGCGAATGGGCCGCATTGCCGTGCGCGCGCAAGGCGGCGCGGTACTCGCACGCCCTGCAACAGACTTGCCCAGCACCCAACTCTTCCTGACCGGCGGGGATGCCAGCGTGCGCGGATACGGTTACCACGAAATCGGTGCGCGCCTCGCCAATGGGCAGATTATTCCGGGGCGTTACCTGGCCAGCGGCAGCGTCGAGTGGCAACGCCCGATCCTGATCAATGGCCAGCCCAGCGACTGGGAGAGCACACTTTTCGTGGATGCCGGGGCAGTGGCCGACAAGCCCACCGCGCTCAAGGCCAAAGTCGGTATTGGTGCAGGTGTGCGCTGGAAGAGCCCGGTCGGCCCGCTGCAAATGGATCTGGCGTACGGTGTGGCGGTGAAACAGGTGCGCTTGCACCTGAGTGTTGGATTCACCTTCTAGTACCCCGCATGCGCCGCATCCTGCTGCTCCTGTTCTGGCTGGTCGAGCTGCCGCTGATC
>JANOCN010000398.1:0-2384 GCA_031412185.1 Betaproteobacteria bacterium
GCCCGAACTGATCACCAGATCGCGTGCAGTCTGCATCAGCGTATTGGCTTGACCGAGTGTGGATTCGGCTGCCGTGATGGCGTTGCGTTGCATCTCCAGCGCGCGCTGGTCGGTCTCTACCCGGCGAATGCGTACTGTCGCGCGCTCCGCCTGGGCGGCGCCGACCGGGTCGTCGCTGGCGCGGTTAACCCGTTTGCCCGAGCTAAGCTGTTCCTGCTGCGACGCAAGTTCGGACTGGCGCTGCAGCAGCTGGTCCAGACCCTTGTCGTAGGTGTTGGCGGTGCCGGTTCGCATGGTGTTGGGCGGTGTTGTCTGCTAGTCGTCTAACGCGCAAGATTCTGCATCAGCGTGTCGAAAATGGTCTGAGACACCTGGAGGATCTTGGCCGAAGCCTGGTAGGCCTGCTGAAACTGTAGCAGCCGGGCGGCCTCTTCGTCGAGGTTGACGCCAGACACCGCAGCCTGGTCGGTGACTGCGTTGCTGGCGATGGACTGCGAGACCGAGGCCGCAAAACCTGCGCTCTGTACCCGCACGCCGACCTGCCCAAGCAGGCCAACGTAACCGTCGGTGGTGGCTGCGCCGTCGAACATGGCCGCGTCGCGCAGCGCCAGCATGGCCTCGGCGTTGCCGCCGTTGATGGTCGGGAAGCTGTTCGCCTGCACGGTGTAGGTATCGCCCACCTGGGGTGAGCCGCGCAGCGTCAGCGCCCAGCCGTTGTAGCTGATGGGCTGCCCGGAGGTGTAGGTGACACCGACCGGATTACCGGTGCCCGTGCCTGCAACGTTGAAGGTGCCCGTGCCAGTAAATGTCAGGGTCACGGTCTGGCCCAGGTTCACATTGGCCTGCTGCGGTGCCAGGCTTTGCAGCGCCAGATTGCCCTGGTTGGCGGTGCCTGCGCGTGCCGCCACGGGGCTTGCCATCGCCAGCAGCCGTGGAGACGAAAAACGCGTGTCCATGTTAGCGGCGGCCTGACGGTAAGGGGTGATCAAGAACCGGTCACCGGCGGCCGGTGCGCCAGCCACCTGAAGGCGAAGCCCATCGATATCGGCCGGTACCGCTCCAAACGCGGTCACCACACCGTCGGACAGCCGTTTGATGGTTCCACTGCTTGCTGTCGCAAATGCCATTTCATAGTCCGACGCCGCCAGTGCCGTGGCCCCACTGGCCGGGCTGGTCTGGATACTTGCCTGCACAGTGGCAACACCGCTGTTGGCTGCGGCCGGGAAGCCGGCAAGTATGTTGCCCAGCGCAAAAAGCTCGCCACCGGCATTGGCGTTCAGGTCCAGGCCCAGGCGGTGCTGGTCGTTCATGCTGGTGCCCAGCGCCAGCGCCATGCGTCCCAGCAGGTTGCCTGCGTCCACCAGGTCGGTGTTCTGGAAACGCAGCAACCCGGACAGCGCACCGCCACCGAGTGTCGCCTCTTCCAGCTGCACCGGAACGTTGCCCACATTCATGCGCAGTTTCGACTTCGCCGGATCGCCAAAATCGTCGCTTGCCAGGGTGACGGCATTGCTGGATTTGCCCAGCACCAGGGGCTGGCTACCGGCCAGGAATATGCTGACAGAGCCGTCGTCCGCCGGGATGTTGGTGGTCTGCACCAGCGCACCCAGCTCACGGATCAATTGCTCGCGCTGATCGAGCAGGTCGTTGGGCGTATGGCCACTGCCCTGCAGGTTGGCGATCTGGTCGTTGGTACGGGCGATGCGCCGGGCCAGGTCGTTGACGTTGTCCACCATCACGCCGATCTCGGCTTGTACGCGCTGTTGCAGGCCGCCCAGGTTGCTGGCGGTGGCCGCAAAGCGTGAAGCGGTCTCATCCGCATAGGCCAGGGCGGCGACCCGGGTCGACAGATCGGTCGGCGCACTGGCCACGTCCGAAAACGAATTGAGCATGTCGCCGATGGCCGAGCCCAGGCCGTCCTTGCCGCCAGGAAAAAGATTCTCAAGCTGCTTTAGCAGCTCCAGCCGCTTGTTGTCCGCTGCGGCTACAGAACCTGAGAGTGCGACCTGGCGAGTCAGGTAATCGCTGTGGTTGCGCAACACGGTGGCCGCCTCGACCCCGTTGCCATAGTAGCCATTGCCAGCGAACACACCCTGCACGTTTTGCAGCAGCACCGACTGGCGCGAATAACCCGGTGTATTGACGTTGGCAATATTGTTGCCCGCCGTTTGCAGTGCCAGCTGGTTGGCCAGCAGCGCGCGCGTGCCGATATTCAATATACCGCTCATATGGCCCCCACGCTTCTCACTGCGTGTAGTGCGCGAGGCCTTGCAGGCCGCGGCTCGCGAGACGCTTCGCCGCTGTCGCCCGTCCAAGCCCGCGCAGGCAGGCTTGGAGCCGCGGGCTCCAGCCCCTCGGGGGCCGCTGCGCCTTCGGCCCGGCAA
>JANOCN010000399.1:0-3728 GCA_031412185.1 Betaproteobacteria bacterium
GCCTTGACCGATATCTGCTGTCCCACAATGCTGCGCGCCAGCGTGGTGAAGGCGTCGCCACGCGTTTGCAGGCAGGCTCCGTCCGACTGGGCAATCAGGCGTTTCATCACGCGGTCTTTTCGTGTCAGGTGCCTGCACGCCTCGTCCCAATAGTCAGGCTTGACGTAGACCACCTCCACGGGTTTGCCGAACGCCATGTCAGGCCCGTTCCCAGGTGGTTCCGCCGGGCGAGTCTTTGAGCACCACTCCCCGGTCGGCGAGCGTATTGCGGATGCGGTCGGCCTCGGCAAAATTGCGTTTCGCCTTAGCATCGGCGCGCTCAGCTATCAGCCCTTCGATGGTTTTGCGCTCCAAGTCGTTTTGTCCTGGTACAGAAGTCCCATGCGCATCCAGCGCCAACATCGGCGATGTGAGGTGGGCAGTACCCCTGTTTTGCAAATAGCTTCGCGCATCAGTCTGCAACAGACCCAGACACCCACCCAGTGCCTTGAGTAACCCCGCCGACTCGGCAGACTTTGTGCGGTTGACTTCACCCGCCAAATCGAAGAGCACTGCCACCGCTTCCGGCGTACCGAAGTCTTCGTCCATCGCCGCCTTGAAACGCGCCGCGACCGGATCGGCCCAGTTGATCAGCGGTGTGTCGGCCGGCCCGACCAGGGCCAGCGCGGTGTACAGCCGCTTGAGCGAAGCGTGCGCGTCGTCGAGATGTACGTCGCTGTAATTCAGGGCACTGCGGTAGTGGGCACGCACCAGGAAGAACCGCACGGTCTCTGCGTCATATTTGGCCAGTACTTCGCGGATAGTGAAGAAGTTGCCCAGGCTCTTGGACATCTTCTCGTTGTCCAGGCGCACAAAACCGTTGTGCACCCAGAACCTGGCCAGCGCTTGCCCGTTGGCGGCTTCACTTTGCGCGATTTCGTTCTCGTGGTGCGGGAACTGCAGGTCCATCCCGCCACCATGGATGTCTATCGTTGCGCCGAGCGTTTCAGCGCACATGGCCGAACATTCGATATGCCAGCCGGGCCGACCCGCGCCGAAATCGCTGGCCCACTTGGCGTCGTCGGGTTCAGACTCCTTGGCCGATTTCCACAGCACAAAATCCAGCGGGTCATGTTTGCCGTCGGCTACCGCCACGCGTTCACCGGCACGCAACTCGTCCAGCGATTTGCCCGACAACTTGCCGTAACCGGGAAACTTGCGTACCGCAAAATTGACATCGCCGTCCGCCGCACGGTAGGCCAGCCCCTTGGCTTCCAGACGGCCGATCAGGCCCAACATTTGCGGCACAAAATCGGTTGCGCGCGGCTCCAGTGTGGGGGCCTCAATATGCAGCGCACCAATGTCGCGCTGCATTGCTTCGATCATCTCATCGGTCAGTGCACGGATGGTGATGCCGCGCTCAACGGCACGTCTGATAATTTTGTCATCGATGTCGGTGATGTTGCGCACATAGGTCACGCGCAGTCCGCTGGCCTTGAGCCAACGCTGCACCACATCGAATGCCATCATCATGCGGGCATGGCCGATATGGCACAAGTCATAAATCGTCATGCCACACACGTACATGCGTACCTGGCCCGCAACCAGCGGCGCAAACGGCTCCAATCCACGCGACAACGTGTTGTAGATTCGAAGGCTCATGACCAGTATGGTGTCGGCCTGCAAGGGCTGGGAGGACGGGCTACAGGCGCAGCAGGCATGGGCAAACAGAGGGCAGTTGGGGAGTGGAATAGGCGGGTTGAACACACCGCTGGGCTACAATCAAACGCAGTATAAAGCCCCGTTGTCCGGGATTGCAATGCGCCTGTTTCAGGAGAGTTCTTCATGCACCAATGCCCTGGCATGCGTCAGTGGATGGGCCAGTGGATGCGGCTCGGCTTGCTGGCTGTCGTAGTGGGTGCGAGCCCGGCTTTTGCAGACGACTACGCGCCGGTCAACCAGTTGCTGCGGGCCGGCCAGTTCAACGAGGCGCTGACCAAAGCCGACCAGTATCTGGCCAACAACCCGCGCGATCCGCAGATGCGTTTTCTCAAGGGCCTGATCCAGCAGGACTCCGGCAAACCGACTGAGGCGATTGCCACTTACACACGGCTGATCGAAGATTACCCCGAGTTGCCTGAGCCTTACAACAACGTTGCCGTGCTGTATGCAGGGCAGGGCCAGTTCGAGAAGGCGCGCGCTTCGCTTGAGACTGCCATACGCAACAGCAAGGGATATGCGGTGGCGCACGAGAATCTGGGCGACGTCTACGCGCGTCTGGCCAGCCAGTCCTACAGTCAGGCGCTGCAGCTCGATGCCAGCAACACTGCGCTGGCACCCAAGCTGGCGTTGATCCGCCAATTGGTAGGTAGCTCCACTGCCGCCCGCGCTGCGGTGCCCACCGACAAATCGCGGCCGCCTGCGCCCAGTGCTTCAGCGGCGCGTTGAACCGTTGGCGCGGCACCCGAATACTTTTTTTGAGAGGAACGTTTTGTGACAGCTTCCCCCTACTCCCTCCCGCGTCGTTTGTCGCTGCTGGCGATTGCGCTTGCGCTGGTGTCGCACGGTGCCTGGGCCAGCGATGCGCCACGCGTCAAGTTCACGACCTCGGCGGGCGAGTTTGTGATCGAGGTGTATCCCGACAAGGCACCAAAAACCGTGGAGAATTTTCTGCAGTACGTAAAAGACAAACACTACGACGGCACCATTTTCCACCGGGTGATTGAAAACTTCATGGTGCAAGGCGGCGGCTTTGATGCGAAGTACGTCGAGAAGAAGACACGGCCCCCGGTGGTACACGAAGGGCGCGACGCCCTGTCCAAAGGCGGGCCGCGTAACGTGCTGGGCACGGTTGCGATGGCGCGCACCAACGACCCAAACTCTGCCAGTGCGCAGTTCTTCATCAACGTCAAGGAAAATTCGTTCCTTGACCCCACCATCATCCCGCCCGGTGACCCGGTGCCCAAATTCGAGTACCAGGGCCGTGTGTACGAAAATACGCCACGCGCCAATCTCGTCAACGCACCCGAGCTTTTTGGCTACACGGTGTTCGGCAAGGTTGTGTCGGGCATGAACGTGGTCCAGGCCATGAAGTCAGTAGCGACCGGAGCCGGAGGCCCGTTCCCCTCCGATGTACCCAAGACAACACTTCTTATCAACTCCGCAACTTTGGTGAAATAAAACATGAGCAACCCGCAAGTCGAAATACACGTGAGCAAACTGGGCGTCATCACGCTGGAGCTTGACATGGACAAGGCGCCGGTATCGGCCGCCAACTTTCTTGAATACGTCCGCAAGGGCCACTACAACAACACGGTGTTTCACCGCGTCATACCCGGCTTCATGGTGCAGGGTGGTGGTTTCGAGCCCGGGATGAAAGAAAAGAGAAGCGGCACGCCGATTGCCAACGAAGCCGCCAACGGCCTGAAGAACAACAACTACACGGTCGCCATGGCGCGTACCAATGACCCGCATTCGGCTACCGCGCAATTCTTCATCAATATCGCAGACAACGGTTTTCTGAACCACACCGCACCGTCGGGACAGGGCTGGGGCTACGCCGTATTTGGCAAGGTGGTCGGCGGCACCGACGTCGTCGACAAGATCAAAGCCGTGAAGACCGGGCGCAAGGGCCACCACGACGACGTGCCCAACGAAGACGTGGTGATCGAAAAGGCTGTCGCTCTGTAGGCCACGCGCGCCGAGCGGCTTTCGCACAAGGTGGTGAAAGACGTGTCGGCCGACGGTTT
>JANOCN010000400.1:0-3023 GCA_031412185.1 Betaproteobacteria bacterium
GCGCTGCAGTTCGTGCTGAACTATGAAGAAGGCGCAGAAAGCTCGGTGCTGCATGGCGACCCATCGTCCGAGACCTTTCTGTCCGAAATAATCGGTGCGCAGGCATTCGACGCACGCCATCTGTCGATGGAATCGATGTACGAATACGGCTCGCGCGCGGGCGCCTGGCGAATCCTGCGCGAATTCGAAATACGCGGCCTGCCACTGACCGTGTTTGGCGTGTCGATGGCGTTGCAGCGCAACCCGGAGTTGACCCACGCGTTGCTTGCGCGCGGCGACGAGATCGCCTGCCACAGCTGGCGCTGGATCCACTACCAGCACATGAACGAGTCGCTCGAGCGCCAACACATTGACATCGGCACCAAAATCATCCAGGACATGACCGGTGGCCAGTGGCCGCTGGGCTGGTATACCGGACGCGACAGCCCCAACACCAAACGCCTGGTGGCCGACCATGGCGGCTACGAATACGACAGTGATTACTACGGCGACGATCTGCCGTTCTGGATGCCAGTGACCAAAAGTGACGGCAGCACTTTGCAGCGTTTGATCGTGCCCTATTCGCTGGACACCAACGACATGCGTTTTGCAGCCATGCAGGGCTTCAACACTGGCGACCATTTCTACAGCTACCTGAAAGACAACTTCGATGTCTTGTACCAAGAAGGGGACAGCGCACCCAAGATGATGAGTATCGGCATGCATTGCCGCATTCTCGGCAAACCGGCGCGTTTCAAGGCTTTGCAACGGTTTCTCGACTATGTGCAGCAACACCAGCACGTATGGATTTGCAGGCGCATCGATATCGCGCGGCATTGGCAGCAAACGCATCCGTTTGTCGGGGACTGAGACGTGGCCATCACGCTGCAACAACTCAACAGCGCCCCGCCAGAGGACGCGTTGCAGATGCTGGACGGGTTGTACGAACACTCGCCGTGGATCGCTGCGCAGGCACTGCAACAGCGCCCGTACCGCTCGTTGGCACAACTCAAGCACGGTATGGTTCGGGTGTTGGCCGCAGCTGGGCAGGACGCGCAACTGGCACTGATTCGTGCGCACCCGGAGTTGGCTGGCAAAGCCATGGCCAACAACACGCTCACAGCAGAATCGACCAACGAGCAGAACCGGGCCGGTTTGACCCGCTGCACACCCGGCGAACTGGCACGTATCGCACAACTCAACAGCGACTACGCAGCCAGGTTCGGCTTTCCGTTTGTGCTCGCGGTGCGCGGTCCGCGCGGGCTTGGCCTGACCAAATCAGAGATCCTGGCCACCTTCGAACGCCGCTTGCTGAATCACCCAGGTTTTGAGCTGCAGGAGTGCCTGCGCAATATTCACCGCATCGCCGAAATCCGCTTGAACGACAAGTTTGGCCACACGCCCCAGATTGGCAACGACGTGTGGGACTGGCATGAGCGCCTGAGTACCCACACCGACCCCGGATACGCGGAGAAAGGGCAGCTCACCGTGACGTACCTGACCAACGCGCACCGCGCCTGCGCCGCGCAGTTGCAAACACAGATGCTGGAGTGCGGCTTTGACGACGCTTCCATCGACGCGGTAGGCAACGTGGTGGGCCATTACCATGCCGACCAGCAGGGCGCCCGCACACTGATGACCGGCAGCCACTTTGATACCGTTCGCAATGCGGGCAAGTATGACGGCCGACTAGGCATTTTCGTTCCGATGGCGTGTGTACGCGAGTTGAAACGGGCGGGCAAACGCCTGCCGTTCGCCCTCGAAGTTATCGGTTTTGCGGAAGAAGAAGGGCAGCGCTACAAAGCGGTGTTTCTGGGCTCGGGTGCGCTGGTGGGCGATTTCAACCCGCAATGGCTGGGGCAACAGGATGCCGACGGCACCACCATGCGCGCGGCCATGCTGCATGCAGGCTTGTCGGTCGCCGACATCCCGAAACTGCAACGCGATCCGCACGACTATCTGGGCTTCGTGGAGGTGCACATCGAGCAGGGTCCGGTGCTCAATGGGTTGGGTCTGCCGTTGGGCATCGTGACATCGATCAATGGCAGCGTGCGTTATTCGGTCGAGGTGATCGGCACCGCCTGCCATGCCGGCACCACACCCATGGGCCAGCGCAGCGACGCCGCCATGGCGGCGGCTGAACTGATGCTGTTTGCCGAGCAACGTGCACTGCGCGACGGAGACTCGGTCGCTACCGTCGGGCAGCTGCAGGTACCCAATGGCTCCACCAACGTGGTGCCCGGGCGCTGCCAGTTCACATTGGACATGCGCTCCCCCACCGATGCCCAGCGCGACGCCCTGGTGACGGACATCCTGGACAGCCTGAAAACCATCTGCGAAAGGCGCCAGGTACGCTACACACTTGAAGAAAACATGCGCGCGTCGGCAGCACCAAGTGCACCGCAATGGCAAGCGCGCTGGGAGCACGCGGTTGACGCGCTGGGTGTGCCGTTGCACCGTATGCCCAGCGGCGCGGGCCACGACGCGATGAAGCTGCACCAGGCCATGCCGCAGGCGATGTTGTTTGTACGCGGCGAGAATTCCGGCATCAGCCACAATCCGCTTGAATCCACCACCAGCGACGACATGCAGTTGGCGGTGGACGCCTTCCTGGGTTTGCTCGACCTTACCGCTGCCTCCTGCACTTGAACATGCAAATCTACGACCAACTCGACACCTGGATCGACGACCACTTTGACGAGCAGGTCCGCTTTCTGCAGGAGCTGATCCGGGTGCCGACCGACACGCCACCTGGCAACAATGCGCCGCATGCAGAACGCACTGCTGATTTGCTGGCTGCCATGGGACTGGTGGCAGAAAAGCATCCGGTGCCTGAAGCCGAAGTACGGGCGGCCGGGCTGCAGTCCATTACCAACCTGTTGGTAAGGCGCAAATACGGTACTGGCAAAACGGTACTTCTCAATGCCCACGGCGACGTGGTGCCTCCTGGCGAAGGATGGACCAAAGACCCCTATGGCGGCGAAATCGCCCACGGCAAGATCTATGGCCGTGCGGCCGCGGTCAGCAAGTCCGACTTCTCCACC
>JANOCN010000401.1:0-2280 GCA_031412185.1 Betaproteobacteria bacterium
GTGCTGGCTCCCTATGTGCGCCAGCTACTCACATGTTTTAGGCCCGAGCGAACCTTGTGGGGCAGCGACTGGCCGGTGCTGGAGTTGGCCGGTACGTATCCGGCATGGCTGCAGTTTGTGTTGTCGATGGTGCCGGCGTCGGACTACGATACGGTGTTCGATCAGGCCGCGCGGCAAGCCTACTGTCTTTAGAAGCCTGTGGATTTTGGCGTATTCGCGGCACCAGATCGACCCGGACTTGGTACGATGTTGGCATTCATCAAAGGTCCCACCATGAATGCTCCCCTGCACAGAGAGGTCCCGTCCGGTGTCCTGGACGACACCCAGGCGCTGTCCGCCGCCAGCGCGGCATGGGACAGCGATATCGTCGGGCAGTTGATGCAGTACGTGGCGATTCCCGCCAAGTCACCCGGTTTCGACGCCAACTGGGCCCAACACGGCTACATCGAGACCGTGGTGCGCAACGCAGCGCAGTGGGTCGAAGCCCAGAAGATCGAGGGGCTACGGCTCGAGATCGTGCGGCTGGAGGGGCGTACCCCGGTGTTGTTTTTTGAAGTGCCCGCGACCCGGGCCGACGCTACCCAGACCGTGTTGATGTACGGGCATCTGGACAAACAGCCCGAGTTCAATGGCTGGCGCAACGACCTGGGGCCCTGGACACCGAAATACGAAAACGGCAAACTCTACGGCCGGGGGGGCGCAGACGACGGTTACGCGGTCTACGCAAGCATCGCGGCGATTGCGGCGCTGAAAGCGCAAAACGTGCCGCACCCGCGCATTGTGGGGCTGGTGGAGACCTGCGAAGAAAGCGGTTCCTACGACTTGCTGCCGTACATCGACACGCTGCGCCTGCGGCTGGGCGACGTGGCGCTGGTCGTGTGCCTGGACTCGGGCGCCGGCAACTACGACCAGCTGTGGCTCACCTCCAGCTTGCGCGGCATGGCCAGCGGCACCCTGAAGGTCGAGGTGTTGACCGAGGGTATCCATTCCGGCGACGCGTCGGGTTTGGTGCCATCGAGCTTTCGCATCATGCGCCAGGTGCTGGACCGGCTCGAAGACAGCAAGACCGGCTGCCTGTTGCCCGCCAGCTTCCACTGCGAAGTGCCGCCCGAGCGGCTGGCACAGGCGCAGGCGACGGCCGCCATTCTGGGCCAGGACGTCATGCGGCGGTTCCCCTGGGCGCATTACGACTGCGAAGGGTCCACCACCTTCGTATTGCCCACCACCACCGACCCGGTGCAGGCGCTGCTGAACCGCACCTGGACGCCTACGCTCAGCGTCACCGGCGCGGAAGGGTTCCCGGCATTGGCCGACGCCGGCAATGTGTTGCGACCCTACAGCGCGTTCAAGCTCAGCCTGCGGTTGCCGCCGTTGGTGGATGCAGCGCAAGCGGTGCAGGAGATGAAAGCGCTGCTGGAGGACAACGCGCCCTACCAGGCACGCGTCACTTTCGAGAGCAACGGCGGTGCCACCGGCTGGAACGCGCCCCAAACGGCACCGTGGCTGGAGCGCGCCTTGAACGAAGCCTCGCTGGCGCACTTCGGTGCACCGTGTGGCTATATCGGCCAGGGCGGAACGATCCCGCTCATGAACATGCTTGAGCGCGGTTTCCCGAAGGCGCAGATGATGGTTTGTGGTGTGCTCGGACCCAAGAGCAACGCGCACGGACCCAACGAGTTCCTGCACGTGCCCTACGCCAAGAAGCTGACCGCTGCGGTGGCCAGAGTGATTGCCAGCGTGTAATGGGCGCATCCTGTGGCTGACTCCAATTTCAGCCCGCTCACCGCGCGCGACGGCACCAACCTGGTGGTCGTCGATTGGCCGCTGGACCGCGGCCCGGTGCGTGGTGTGGTGTTGATTGTTCATGGGCTGGGCGAACACGCCTGGCGCTACGACCATGTGGCAACCCGCCTCAACGAGTGGGGTTTTGCGGTACGCGGTTACGACCAGTACGGACACGGCGAGTCGATGGGACAGCGCGGAGCCCTGCCCAGTGCGGACCGCCTGCTGCTGGACCTGGCCGAAGTGGTGGACGAATCGCGTGCGCGCATGAACGACAGCACGCCTCTGATTGTGCTGGGCCACAGCATGGGAGGGCTGGTGGCGGGGCGTTTCGTGTCGCTGGCGCTTCGGCCTATCCAGGCGCTGGTGATGTCCTCGCCGGCGCTGGACCCGGGCCTGAACCCGTTCCAGAAGCTGCTGCTGGCCATCGTTCCCAGAGTCGCACCCGACCTGCGCGTCGGCAATGGACTCAATCCGGATTTCATTTCCCATGACCCG